>NZ_ATHV01000051.1 GCF_000422205.1 Desulfovibrio sp. X2 | reverse complement strand
GGAGAAGAAAAAAACGGCCCGGTCTTCCGACCGAGCCGACGCGCACGGCAGGCCCCCCGCACTGTCCCTCCACGCCCAGGCAGCCCTCCGCCCGTCCTGCCCAAGCTGCGCGTGCGAAGCGGGTCAAGGGGTCACCCCTTGCGGGGGAGAGTCCAGAGAGGGGCGAGGAGCCCCTCTCTGGCGGGAGGGTCGAGGGAGGGCGGCGCCCTCCCTTTTCCCAGCAGCTCAGCTTTTGATGAACGCGAGGAGGTCGGGGTTGATCACGTCGGCGTGGATGGTGCACATGCCGTGCGGGTAGCCCTCGTAGACCTTGAGGGTGCCGTTCTTCAGGAGCTTCACCGACTTCATGGCGGAATCCGCGATGGGCACCACCTGGTCGTCGTCGCCGTGCATCACCAGGGTGGGCACGTCGATGGCCTTCAGGTCCTCGGTGAAGTCCGTCTCCGAGAAGGCCTTGATGCAGTCATAGTGCGCCTTGGCGCTGCCCATCATGCCCTGGCGCCACCAGTTGTAGACCGCGCCCTCGGAGACTTCGGCGTCCGGCCGGTTGAAGCCGTAGAAGGGGCCGCTCGGCACGTCCAGGAAGAACTGCGCGCGGTTGTCCGTCAGGGCCTGGCGGAAGCCGTCGAAGACCTCCATGGGCAGGCCTTCGGGGTTGGCCGCGGTCTTCAGCATGATCGGCGGCACCGCGCCCACCATCACCAGCTTGGCCACGCGGCCCTTGCCGTGCCGCGCCACGTAGCGCGCCGCCTCGCCGCCGCCCGTGGAGTGGCCGATGTGCACCGCGTCGCGCAGGTCCAGGTGGGCCGCGAGCTCCGCCACGTCCGAGGCGAAGTGGTCCATGTCGTGGCCCGTGGCGATCTGGCTGGAGCGGCCGTTGCCCCGCCGGTCGGGGGCGATGACGCGGAAGCCCTTGTCCAGGAAGTAGAGCATCTGCGCGTCCCACTCGTCGCCGGAAAGCGGCCAGCCGTGGTGGAAGACGATCGGCTGTCCCGAGCCCCAGTCCTTGTAGAAGATCTGCGCCCCGTCCTTGGTCGTGATCGTGCCCATGCAAGGCCTCCTTGTCGGCGTCCCGCGGCTCGCGGGATGCGGGTATGGTTCGGCGGAGGATGCCGCCTGGAGGAAGGCGATCCATCGTGTTGGATGCCACGCCAGGGGAGGCAGGGCAAGGGGGTTTCGCTTTTTTCGCGGGACATGTCTTCCGGGCCGCGCCGGGAGGCCCCCGGCCCCTGGCGTTCGTCCGGCAGGTGCGATACCACCGGGGCTCGGCCGCGGCGCCGCCGCGGGGAACGACAGACCACAGGGAAGGAAATATGGATCGCACAAGCGGACTCAGGCCCGGCACGCTCGCCGTGTGGGCGGGCGAGGACCACGGCCTGGGCAACGCCACGCAGGTGCCCGTGGTGCACAGCGTGGCCTTCGGCTACGACGACGTGGACGAATGGATCGACGTCTCCCTGGGACGCGCGCCCGGGCACATCTACGGACGCAACACCAACCCCACCGTGGCCGCCTTCGAGGACAAGGTGCGCATCCTGGAGGGCGCCGAGGCCGCCACCAGCGCCGCCACCGGCATGGGCATCATCAGCTCCGCCCTCTTCGGCCTGCTCGCGCCCGGGGACCGCGTCGTCTCCCTCAAGGACACCTACGGCGGCACCAACCGCCTCTTCTCCGAGTTCCTGCCCCGCTTCGGCATCGACGTCACCCTCTGCGACACCACGGACCACGAGGCCATCGAGGCCGAGGTCGCCAAGGGCTGCCGCGTGCTCTACCTGGAGACGCCCACCAACCCCACGGTCAAGATCGTGGACATCGCGCGCCTCTCGCGCGCGGCCCACGCCGCGGGTGCGACGGTCCTCGTGGACAACACCTTCGCCACGCCCATCAACCAGAACCCCCTGGCCCTGGGCGCCGACCTCGTGCTGCACAGCGCCACCAAGTTCCTCGGCGGACACGCCGACGCCCTGGGCGGCGTGGCCTGCGGCTCCAAGGAGCTCGTGCAGGCCGTCTACCACTTCCGCGAGATCAACGGCGCGTCGCTCCACCCCATGGCCGCCTACCTGCTCCTGCGCGGCATGAAGACCCTGGCCCTGCGCATCGAACGCCAGAACGCCAACGCGCTGAAGATCGCCCGGTTCCTGGAATCCCACCCGGGCGTCAGCCGCGTCTTCTACCCCGGCCTCGAATCCCACGAGGGGCACGCGATCGCCGCCAAACAGATGCGCGGCTTCGGCGGCATGCTCTCCTTCATGCTGGCGGAGAACACCTTCGACGCCGTGCGCCGCTTCCTGCCCAGGCTCACCCTCGCCCACACCGCCGCCAACCTCGGCGCCGTGGAGACCATCGCCGGACCTCCGGCCACCACCAGCCACGTGGAATGCACCCCCGAGGAACGCGCCGCCATGGGCATCCCCGAAAGCCTCATCCGCTACTCCACCGGCATCGAAGACGCCGACGACCTCATCGTCGACCTGGACCAGGCCCTGCGCGGGTAGGCCGGTTCGGATAGATCGGTCCGGACGGACAAGAAAAGAATCGCCTCCGGCGGCCAGGGAGGGGCTCCTCGCCCCTCCCTGGACCCACCCCCGCGAGGGGGTCACCCCCTCGACCCGCCTTCGCACGCGATACGCACGGACGATGCACCCGGGGCCGCCTGGGCGTGAAGGGCCTGTCGGGCAGGTGCGGTCGTGCGCCGCGGCCGGATGGGAAGAGCGGGCCGTTTTTTTCGCCGGACGGCGAAAAAAACGGCCCGCGCCATCTCCTTTGCCCCTGAAAATCCCCGCGAGTGCCTTTGCAGGCTCTCGGCAAAGGAGATGGGGGAGAGATTCTACATGTGGGTTTTCGTTCGTGGGCGAGGGATTCGGGGAATCTTCCCCGACGGCGACCGTGCCCGGGATTTTCCCCGCGCGCTTTGGCGCGGGGAAAATCCCGGGCACTTCCGTTCTGCTGCCCCTCACGCCCAGGCAGCCTCTGCCCGGTTCGTCAGTCGTACCGCTTGCGAAGAGGGTCCAGAGATCGGAAGAGCGTCGTGTAGGGAAAGAGTGTAGATCTCGGTGGTCGC
>NZ_ATHV01000050.1 GCF_000422205.1 Desulfovibrio sp. X2 | reverse complement strand
GGTTCCCCGCCTCCTCCCCACGTCTTCTCTTCTCTCCCCTGCTACGCGGGGTAGCCCACGCACTGGGCGAGGGTGATGGTCTGGTCGGCCGCAAGGCCCATGGCCTTGGCGAGCTTCGGCTTGTCGATGCTGGCGCGGACCACGGAGGCGAGGCCTTCCGCGGCGCAGAAGAGGTAGACGTTCTGGCTGATGTAGCCCGTGTCCGTCCCGGCGTAGAAGAGCTTCTCCTCCCGGTCGCCGCCCGCGACCTTGTCCATGTCCGCGACGAAGACGAGGTTCACGGCCGCGGTGCCCACGAAGGATTGGGTGCCGGTGAGGGCGCGGATGTCCTCGCCGCCCTTCCTGACCAGGGCATGGCGCTTTGCGTCGTAGAGGAAGAGGCCGTCGCGCTTGGCCACGTAGACGTCGATCTCCTGGCGGTTGACGGCCGAGGGGGCGGTGCGCTTGCCGGTGCCGGGGCGGTTCACGCCCCAGGCTGCCCACAGGAGGTTGGACAGCGTCTCCTCGGGCAGGTCCTTGTCGGCGTAGGAGCGGATGGTCCGGCGGGCGCGCAGCGCCTCTTCCAGGGTGGTCTTCCTGAAGCCGCCGGGTGCGGGCAGTTTGTCCTCGGCGGTCGCGGCGGCGGCCATGCCGCGCGTGCCGCTTATCCCCAGCCCCATGGCCAGGGCGGTGAGGGCGGTTCCCATGAAGGTTCTGCGGTTCATCGTATGGACTCCTTGGGCGTGTTCGCATGTGTGACGGGCCGGACGTGATCCGGCCGGGACAAATGTGCGCAGTCTACTCCGATTTCGGGGCCGGGCAAGGGGAGGAGGCGTTCGGGAACCAGCGGTCGGCGGGGTTGGGGCGCAATCGGGCGCAATCGGGGCGCGGCAAGAGGCGCCGGAATCGGCGGGCGTTGACATCCATCCCAGGTCCGATAGAAGGACCGTGCGGCCGCCGAAGTCCCGACGCCGCCCCCCGCGAAGCGGAACCAAAAAGTTTTGGGGAAGGGAAGGGGAGGGGCGCGGGGAGGGGGAGGGAGACC
>NZ_ATHV01000049.1 GCF_000422205.1 Desulfovibrio sp. X2 | reverse complement strand
CTCCGAACACGGGCAGCCCGGGCGTGGGGGGCTGCCGGGCAGGGCGGTCGTGCGCCGTGGGCGGAGGAGGAAGAATCGGCCCGTTTTTCCCGCCGGACGGCGGAAAAAACGGCTGCCACCATCTCCTTTGCCTGCGGCAATGCCGACGAGCGCCTCCGGAGACTCTCGGCAAAGGAGAGGGAAGAGGCGCTTGGTGAATTTTTCAGTCGGTCATCAGAGGGGCTCGGGGAGGTCACTCCTCGGGCACATTCGTTCTGCGGCCTCTCACGCCCAGGCTTCGTCTAACCGGTCGTCGGTCGTATCGCGCGCGAAGCGGGGTCAAGGGCTCAGCCCTTGTGCGGGAGGGTGCAGGGAGGGGCGCATAGTCCCTCCCTGCCCGCCGGAGGCATCTTCTCTCTCTACTGCACGATGGACAGCCAGGGCATGCCGATGAGCAGCAGGGCCAGCAGGAAGATGGCGCCGAAGACGGCGCCGAGGAGCCAGAAGGTTCGGCCCGGGACGTAGCCGGAGCCGTACCAGATGGGGCTAGGGCCGGTGCCGTAGGGGGTGATGATGCCCATGATGCCGAGGCTGAAGCAGAGCATGAAGATGGTGGTGCGCAGCGGCACGCCGGGGATGGCCATGGCCGTGGACAGGAACACGGGCAGGAGCGCGGTGACGTGGGCGGTGACGCTGGCGAAGAAGTAGTGGGTGACGAAGAACAGCACGGTCATGAGCACGACCACGGTGGTGGGGCTGAAGCCCTCCATGGCCGTGGCGGCCTTGGCCGAGAACCAGGCCAGGAAGCCCACGTTGCCGAGCCCGCCTGCCAGGGTGACCAGGGTGGCGAACCAGACGAGGACGTTCCAGGCCTGCTTGTTGCCGATGATGTCGCTCCAGGAGACGACCCCGAGGAGGGCCATGAGGCAGAGCACCACGAGGCCCGCGGTGGTGGCGTTCATGATGTGCTCGCCGAATATCCAGAGCAGCAGGGCGGCCACGGCCAGAAGCGCCATGGTCAGCTCCCTGCGGCTCAGGGGGCCGAGCTTGGCGAGCTCCTCGCCCGCCCAGCGGGGGATGTCGGCGGAGTGCTTGAGCGTGGGCGGGTAGAGGACGTAGCCGAGCACGGGCACGAGCAGGAAGAGGATCACGCCCACGGGCAGGAAGCCCACGAGCCACTCCATCCAGGTGATGTGCTGCCCGGCCACCTTGTCCACGATGGACAGGGCCAGGAGGTTGGGCGCGAGCGAGGTGATGAACATGGAGCTGGTCACGCAGGTGGCGGCCAGGGCGGTCCAGCAGAGGTAGGAGCCCATCTTGCGCGGCTCGTTGTCCGGCGTGGAGCCGTAGATCTCCGGGATGTTCTTGGCGATGGGGTAGATGGTGCCGCCGCTGCGCGCGGTGTTGGACGGGATGAAGGGCGCGAGCACGAGGTCGGCCAGGGCCACGGCGTAGCCCATGCCCAGGGTGCGCTTGCCCAGGTGCTTGATGAGCACGAGGGCGATGCGGCGGCCGAGCCCGGTGCGTTCGTAGCCCAGGGCGAACATGAAGGCCACGAAGATGAGCCAGACCGTGCCGTTGCTGAAGCCGGACAGGCCCCAGGAGAGGGCGCTGCCCGTGGTCACGGCGGCTCCGGCCTTCTGCGGCACGAGGCGGAAGACCACGGCCAGGACCACGCCGATGAGGCCGGAGAGGGCCGCGGGCACGGGCTCGAGGATGAGCGCCACGACCACGCCGATGAACAGGGAGAAGTACTGCCAGGCCTGGGTGGAGAGTCCCTCGGGCGCCGGCAGGACGAGCAGGACGAGCGTCGCCGCCACAGGGGCGAGCATCTTCCAGAGGGGAGTCTTCATCGCGAACCTCCGAGGCGCGGGAGCGCCTGTGAAAAGCATGTACCCGGTTCATGGACACACGACGCATGGAGAGCATAGCGCAGGCCCCGGACGATGGGAACGCCCCGGGCGCACGGGGCGGAAGATAGCGCTCCTGCCCCGACGCGACCACGGAAATCTTTCAAGGCCGGGAAGCATGCGGGAATGCGCCGTTCAGGTCGGGGAGGAGCGCCGTCCGGCTTGCCCTGGGACGTCCGCCCGGTATAGAACTCGGCGCATGGTGCTCGACATACAGGGCCTGCGCGTTCGCTACGGACGGCGCGAGGCCGTTTGCAAAGTGAGCCTGTCCGTGGACGCGGGCGAGGTGGTGGCCTTGTACGGCTACAACGGCGCGGGCAAGAGCACCCTGCTGCGCGCCGTGGCCGGGCTCGCGCGCCGGGCCGGGGGCGAGGTTCTGCTCGACGGCCGGGACACCCGCAAGGCCGAGGCGCGACGCGGCCTGCGCTATGTGCCCGAGTCCCCCGTGCTCTTTTCGCATCTCTCCGGCGAGGCGCACGTCCGCGTCTTCGCGGACGCCTGGCGCCTGGACCCCGATCCCGCCTTCGAGGCCGCCGAGGCCCTTGGGCTTGGCCCGCGCATGGCGCAGCGCCCCGCGACCTGGTCGCAGGGGCAGCGCCAGAAGCTCATGCTGGCCCTGGCCTGCCTCGGCGATCCGACCTGCGTCCTGCTCGACGATCCCGTGAGCGCCCTGGACCCCCGCTCCGGCCGCGAGGCCATGGCCCTGATGCGCGGCCTGGCGCGCGAACACGGCACGGCCGTGCTCCTGACCGGGCAGCGGCCGCGCGACAGCGCCGCGGCCGTGGACCGGTTCGTCTGCCTGCACGAGGGGCGGGCGGTCAGCGAGGGCGTGGCCGCGGGCCGCGGCGAGGAGGCCGTGGCCCGGGCCGTGGAAGCGGCCCTGGAGGCGTCATGGGAGTAGGGGGCTTCTCCGGCGCTTCGGGCCTTCGGGCCGCCCTGGCCGCCGAGGCGCGGCGCGGCATCTCGCGGCCCGCCATGTGGCTGCTGCTCCTGCCCGTGCCCCTGGCGGGCGCCCTGGCCGCCCTGGTCCTGCCGGGCGGCGGCGACGTGGCCGCCGTGCGCGCCGTGCAGGCCCTGACCGCGACCTTCTGGCCGCTGCTGCCGCTTCTGGCCACGGCGCTCTCCCTGGCCCAGGAACGGCAGGCCGGAATCTTCGCCCAGATGGTCTCCGGCCCGCTGTCGCGGGGGCAGTTCCTGGCGGCAAAGGCCATCGGCGCCTTCGTCTTCCTCATGGTCGGCGGGTTCGCGCTCTCGGCCGGGGCCGCGGCGGCGGCCGCCATGCGCGGGGGGCTGTGGCGCGCCGATCTGCTCCTGGGCCTGGCCGTGCTCAACCCGCTCTCCCTGACCCCGGTCATCAGCCTCGGCCTCCTCTGCGCCGCGCTCAGCCGGACCACCGTCCAGGCCGGGCTGCTGGCGCTCGGCCTGCATCTCGTGCTGGACGCGGCCGGGGGCGCCATGGGCGGCTCCCTGCTCGTGCACACCGGCGTGTGGGGCATCCCCTTCGAGCGGGTCCAGGACGTGCTGGCCGGGCTGCCGCCGGAGCCCCTGCGCAGCGCGGCGCTCCTCTCCTGGCTGGCCTGGACCCTGCTGCCCCTGGCCTGCGCCTGGCTGGTCCTCGAGCGGCGGGACCCGGCATGAGCCGCCTTCCCCTGGCGGCCGCCCTGGCCTTCGTGCTGGCCCTGGCTCCCCTCGTCTCCCGCGCCGCATCCCCCGCCTCCACAGCCGCCTCCACATCCGGCGCAACGGCCCAGCTGCACGTCTGGCATCTGCCCGAGCCGGTGGACCGCCTAGTCTTCTTCGGGCCCGCGGTCTTCGCGGGCAGGGCGCCGCTTCTGGCCGCCGCCTCGGGCAACGTGCTCTATCTCGCCCGCCCCGGTGACGCGGGCGCGACCCGGCTGCCCTTCGCCCCGAACGACCTCTACGCCGGGACCTGGGGCGGCCGCCCGGCCGTCTTCTGCATCGGCTCCGGCGGCCTGGCCGTCCTGCCCATAGACCCCATGCATCCCGTGCAGCCAGAGCCCCTCCTGCGGCCCGCGCTGCCCGGCCCCGACGCAGTGTCCGCCGCGCCGCTTCCGGCGGACGCGGCTCCGCGCGACCGGGCGGTGGCCTGGCGGGTGGCCGATCTGGACGGGGACGGCGCGAGCGACCTCTGGGGCACGGACGGCAGGACCCTGTTCGCCGCCATCCAGGAGCCCTCCGGCAGGCTCGTGCCGCTCGAACTGCCCCTGGCCGCGCCCAAGAAGCCGGTGCCGTCGCTGCACGAGGTCTGGCGCGTCTCGCGCGACCGCGCGGCCTGGGCCGTGGAGGCCGCGTCGAGCCTCTCGCACCGCGTCTGGGCCGACGACCTCTACGGCGACGGACGGCACGAGATCGTGGTCCTGAGCGAGGAGGAGGGCAGGCGGAGCGCGCTCGTGCTCAAGGCCCGGCCGGACGGTTTCACGCGCCTGCTGTCCGCGGACCTCTCCTCCCTCGGCGCGGCGGGCGACGCCCTGCTGGTCGACCTCTACGGCGACGGCGACCTCGAGGCGGCGCGGCTGCGCCTGCTGCTGCCGGGCGAGGAGGGCACCATCCTGCCGCGCTACGTGCTCGACGTCTTCCGGCTGGAGCCCGCCCCGTCCGTCCTGTCCGACGGCGAGGGCACGCCCTCGCCAGGTGTGAATATGCGCGCGGCCAAGGCCCCCTGCCTGCGCCTCGAATCCTCCTTCCTGCCGGGCTTCATGCCCCTCGTCCGCCTGCGCGGCGGCTGGGCCTGGCTCTCGCTCACGCCGCGCCTGCCCGCCACGGCGGGGGAGATGTCCCGCCTCGCGGCCGGAGGCACCCTCGAGCTCGTGGCGCGCGAGGCCCGCATCACGGCGCAAGGGGTGCGCTGGGAGCCGGGCACGGCGGAACTCTGCGCCCCCTCCATGACCGACCCGCGCCTCGTGCGCGAGGGCTGGCTGGCAGCGGACATGGGCCGCGCGGGCCTCCTCGACCTGGACGAGTCCGGCCGCCTCTCCGCCCTCACCCCGCTCGGCGGCGCGGGCCTCACGGCCGATCCCGGCGCCGTGCTGGCCGGAGTGGCCCACGTGGACGGCACCGGACGCGACGCGGCCGTGCTCCTGCTCGACAACGGCCGCACCGTGGAGAGCGTCGCATGGCAATGGTGAGGCGCATGAAAAAGACCGCCCCGGGCCTCCTCGCCGCCTGCCTCCTCGCGCTCCTCGCCCTGGCCCGGCCGCTCTCGGCCGCCGAGCCCGAGGACTTCCTGGGGCCCGTGCGCGAGGTGGTCAGCGTGCGCACCCAGGCCGCCGCCTCCGCGCTCCTGGCCCCGTTCAGGCCCATGGCGGGCAGCGGCATGCTCTCGGGCAGCGGACCGCTGGCCCCCCTGCGCGTGCGCCGCACCCTGGCGGACAGCGGCCGCGTCGGCGTCCTGGACGCGAACGGCGACGGCATCCTGGAACTCGTGGTCATCTCGCGCGACGTGCACGGGGGCTCTGTGCACCAGATCCGGCGCGGCCTGCCCGGCGGCGGCTTCGCGGAGACCCCCGCCTGGTCCCTGGCCACCCAGGGCGGCTCCTGGCTCTCCGGAGACTTCCTGCCCTTCTCGCCCCACGGCCTGCCCGGCCGTCTCTCCGTGGAGACACGGCCCTTCGGGCTGCTCGGCCTGCGCGTGGCCACGCACCTGGCCTACTATCCCTGCGACCGCGAACACGGCGGCTGCTCCACCCACCCGCGCTGGCGCCTGGCCGTGAAGGGCATACTGCCGCCCGGCGCGGGCGTGCGCGACGTCGACGGCGACGGCAGGCCGGACATCCTCGTCCTCGACGGCATGGCCTCCTCCCTCACCGCGGGCGGCCTGGCCGAAGACCTCCTCTCCGGCCGCGCCTGGCTGGCCCTGCGCGTCTACCTGCAGCAGCCCGACGAGACCTTCCTCGACCAGCCGAGCGCCGAGCTGCGCCTGCCCGTGGGCCTGTCCACGCCGCTGCGCTGCTCCTGGGAGACCCCGCCCGAAGGCCCGCCCATCCTCCGCCTGGGCGACCCCGCCGCCCCCTGGGCCAGGCTCCGCTGGAACGGCGGCACCCTGGCCGTGCTGCCGCGATAGGAGATGCCTCCGGCGGGCAGAGAGGGGGCTGCGCACCCCCTC
>NZ_ATHV01000048.1 GCF_000422205.1 Desulfovibrio sp. X2 | reverse complement strand
CGACAAGGGAGTGCGCGTGACGCTCTCCTGCGGCGTGGCCGAGTGCCGCAAGGACGACGACCTGGAGAGCTTCCTGGCGCGCCTGGACAAGGCCCTGCACCAGGCCCAGCAGGCAGGCGACCTGACCGTGGCTCTCTAGTGTGACGTCCGCAGAATACGCAAAGCCGTATTCTGCTGATGATCGCTGCCCCTCACCCTTTTTTTTCGGCTTGCTCATGCCGCCGTATCGCTGCTGTCGGCATCCGTAAGACTCGCGCCTGATGGCGCTCGCCTAACGGCTGCCGCATCGCTGCTGTCGGCAGCCGTAAGGCTCGCGCCAAAGCGCGCTCGCCTAACGGCTGCCGCTGGCGGCGGAACCGGGCAAATGCCCGGTTCGCGTGCCGCGTGCGGTCACCCCGTGGACCATCGGCCTTCTTCATGGACGCGGCACGCGCCCGCCCGCTATTCCTCGTAGATCATCCTGCGCGTCATGCCGCCGTCGAGCGTCACCCGCTCGCCGGTCATGAAGCCCGCCTCGTCCGAGCACAGGAAGAGGGCCAGGGCGGCCACGTCCTCCGGCCTGCCCACGCGGCCCGCCGGGTGCTGCGCATGGTCGGCCTCGCGCAGCGCCTGGGGCGTGCGGCCGCCCGGGCGCCCCAGGCGGCTCACGTCGATCCAGCCGGGCGCGATGCAGTTCACGCGCACCGCCGGGCCCAGGCTCACGGCCAGGGCGTGCGTCAGGGCCGCTATGCCGCCCTTGGACGCGGCGTAGGACTCCGTGTCCGGCTCCGACTGCACGGCGCGCGTGGAGGCCATGTTGACCACCGCGCCGCGCGCCTGCGAAAGCGCCCCCGCCAGGGCGCGCACGGCGAGCATGGCGCCCGTCAGGTTCACGCCCAGCACGCGGTTCCATTCGGCCAGGGAAAGCTCCGGCAGGGGCTTGCGCACCATGATCCCGGCGTTGTTCACCAGGAACCTGCAGCCCCCGAACGCGGCCAGCGTCCGCTCCGCCGCCCGCGCCACCGAGTCCTCGTCGGACACGTCCGCAACCACGGGCAGCACCCGGCCCAGGGGCGACAGCTCGCCCGCAGCCCAGTCGAGCGCCGCCTCGTCCGCATCCCAGACGGCGACCCCGGCCCCGGCCTCGAGAAACGCCCGCGCCACCGCGTGCCCTATGCCCTGCGCCCCGCCCGTGACCACCGCCGAAGCTCCCGTGATGCCCTTCATGCGCTCCTCCTCCATGCATGATCGTGTCCGCCCCTCCCATAGCACGTCCGCGCCCGGCCGTCCGGTGCCTGCCCGGGCCCTGCCCGGCCTTGACAGGGCGGCGGGCGGCGGGCAAGACGCGGGCAGACCAACAGGGAGCCTGCCATGAAGGACGAACGCGGACGCTACTACTATCCCAACCCGGCCAAGAAGCGGGTGCGCATGTACGTGAAGGAGGAAGAGGGCGCCGTCTGGTTCCGCCTCTGGAACCAGGACGACCCGAAACTCTGGGACGACCACGGCTGGGTGCCCTGGGGCGCGCTCGAAAAGGCCATGCAGATGTACGCCACCGGCAAGGACGAGCCGAAGAAGCCCTTCGACCCCCGCACCTTCTACGACCTCGACCTCGCGCGACAGATCCTGGCCGAGCGCTGATTTTTCGTGGGGAAGGGAGGGAAGGACCCCTTCCCCACACCCCATCCCTCCTTCCTGGTCGCTGAAAAAGCACCGTCTGCGGCGTCGCTGCGAAGAATGCAACCCCTCGCGTATTGGAGCATACGCATCGGGCTTGCATTCTTCTTGCTCCTTGCATCCAGCACTTTTTGAGCGACCAGGAGAGACGCCTTCAGGTTCGCTTCCCTCGACCGGGGAAGGCGTCGTTGCCGTATGCCGTCGCCCGCCCGCAGCTCCTTTGCCCGCGGACTGGCACGAGCGCACTTGAGGAGCATCGGCAAAGGAGAGGGTGAAGGTGTCGTTGACGAAATTCCCGTTTGTCGGCGGGGCGGCGGGGAGACTGTCCCGATAATCGGACCCTGACGGCAACCGTGCCCGGGATTT
>NZ_ATHV01000047.1 GCF_000422205.1 Desulfovibrio sp. X2 | reverse complement strand
CAAGCAGAAGACGGCATACGAGATTAGCTCCCGGTCTCGGCATTCCTGCTGAACCGCTCTTCCGATCTGCGAGGACTGGGATAACAGGTGGAAACGCCTGCTAATACCGGGTACGCATCATATTTTATATGGTGGAAAGATGGCCTCTGCTTGCAAGCTATCGCCTTGTGATGAGTCCGCGTCCCATTAGCTAGTTGGCGGGGTAATGGCCCACCAAGGCAACGATGGGTAGCTGGTCTGAGAGGATGATCAGCCACACTGGAACTGAAACACGGTCCAGACTCCTACGGGAGGCAGCAGTGGGGAATATTGCGCAATGGGCGAAAGCCTGACGCAGCGACGCCGCGTGAGGGAAGAAGGCCTTCGGGTCGTAAACCTCTGTCAGGAGGGAAGAAGTGGAGTATGGCTAATATCCATGCTCTTTGACGGTACCTCCGGAGGAAGCACCGGCTAACTCCGTGCCAGCAGCCGCGGTAATACGGAGGGTGCGAGCGTTAATCGGAATCACTGGGCGTAAAGCGCGCGTAGGCGGCTTTGTAAGTCAAGTGTGAAAGCCCTCGGCTCAACCGGGGAACTGCGCTTGATACTGCATGGCTTGAGTCCTGGAGAGGGTGGCGGAATTCCCGGTGTAGGAGTGAAATCCGTAGATATCGGGAGGAACACCAGTGGCGAAGGCGGCCACCTGGACAGGTACTGACGCTGAGGTGCGAAAGTGTGGGGAGCAAACAGGATTAGATACCCTGGTAGTCCACACGGTAAACGATGGATGCTAGGTGTCGGGGAGTTCATCTTCGGTGCCGCAGTTAACGCGTTAAGCATCCCGCCTGGGGAGTACGGTCGCAAGGCTGAAACTCAAAGGAATTGACGGGGGCCCGCACAAGCGGTGGAGTATGTGGTTTAATTCGATGCAACGCGAAGAACCTTACCTGGGTTTGACATCCCGCGAAGCCTTCAGAGATGAGGGTGTGCCCTTCGGGGAGCGCGGAGACAGGTGCTGCATGGCTGTCGTCAGCTCGTGCCGTGAGGTGTTGGGTTAAGTCCCGCAACGAGCGCAACCCTTGTTGTCAGTTGCCAGCAGGTAAAGCTGGGCACTCTGGCGAGACTGCCCGGGTCAACCGGGAGGAAGGTGGGGACGACGTCAAGTCATCATGGCCCTTACGTCCAGGGCTACACACGTACTACAATGGTGGGTACAAAGGGCAGCGAAACCGCGAGGTGAAGCCAATCCCAAAAAACCCATCCCAGTCCGGATTGCAGTCTGCAACTCGACTGCATGAAGTTGGAATCGCTAGTAATCCCAGATCAGCATGCTGGGGTGAATACGTTCCCGGGCCTTGTACACACCGCCCGTCACACCACGAAAGTTGGTTCTACCCGAAGCCGGCGGACTAACCCGCAAGGGGAGTAGTCGTCTACGGTAGGGCCGATAATTGGGGTGAAGTCGTAACAAGGTAGCCGTAGGGGAACCTGCGGCTGGATCACCTCCTTTATCGAGTAAGCGCCCGACTCGCTATTTAATTGCAAAGGCCTTGAATTGGTCTTTGAGAACCGAACCGCGTGGGTCGACCATGTAAGTTGGTCGGGGTCCGCGTCCGAAGTGGGCCTATAGCTCAGGTGGTTAGAGCGCACGCCTGATAAGCGTGAGGTCGATAGTTCAAGTCTATCTAGGCCCACCACGCTTATCCTCTGAATGGGGGTGTAGCTCAGCTGGGAGAGCGCCTGCTTTGCAAGCAGGAGGCCATCGGTTCGATCCCGTTCACCTCCACCAGGGGAAGCTTTGGTGTGAGGGCGTGAGCGGAAGTTCTTTGACAGTGAAATAGGCGTTGAGGTTGCGCGTCTGGATTAAGATAGTAAGGGCAACTGGTGGATGCCTTGGCGCTAGAAGGCGATGAAGGACGTGGTAGGCTGCGATATGCCTCGGGGAGCCGCCAAACAGGCTTTGATCCGAGGATTTCCGAATGGGGCAACCCGACGGGAGTTATGTCCCGCCGTCCCTTGGCTGAATACATAGGCCTTGGGAAGCTAACCCGGGGAAGTGAAACATCTCAGTACCCGGAGGAAGAGAAATCAACCGAGATTCCCTGAGTAGCGGCGAGCGAACGGGGAACAGCCCAAACCGTGGTCATTCGTGGCCGCGGGGTTGTGGGGCCGTCATACGTGATCCGTGATTAGATAGCAGAAGCATCTGGGAAGGTGCGCCATAGAGGGTGAAAGTCCCGTATGCGAAGTCGAAATCGGCACAGGCGGTACCCGAGTAGGGCGGGGCACGTGAAACCCCGTCTGAATCTGGGGGGACCATCCTCCAAGGCTAAATACTCACTAGCGACCGATAGTGAACCAGTACCGTGAGGGAAAGGTGAAAAGAACCCCTGTTAGGGGAGTGCAATAGAACCTGAAACCAGTTGCCTACAAGCAGTCGGAGCGGACTTGTTCCGTGACGGCGTGCCTTTTGCATAATGAGCCAGCGAGTTACTCTGTCGTGCGAGGTTAAGCGTGAGCGGAGCCGAAGCGAAAGCGAGTCTGAATAGGGCGAACAGTACGGCGGAGTAGACCCGAAGCCGGGTGATCTATCCATGAGCAGGTTGAAGCTCGGGTAAAACCGAGTGGAGGACCGAACCAGTGTAAGTTGAAAATTACTTGGATGACTTGTGGATAGGGGTGAAAGGCCAATCAAACTCGGTGATAGCTGGTTCTCCCCGAAATATATTGAGGTATAGCCTCAGGATAGACTTGCGGAGGTAGAGCACTGAAAGGGCTAGGGGGCCTACCAGCTTACCAAACCCTATCAAACTCCGAATGCCGCCAAGTCGTTTCCTGGGAGTCAGGCTGCGGGTGCGAAGGTCCGTAGCCGAGAGGGAAAGAGCCCAGACCGCCAGCTAAGGTTCCTAAATCCATGCTCAGTGGTTAAGGTAGTGGGACCGCTTAGACAGCCAGGAGGTTGGCTTAGAAGCAGCCATCCTTTAAAGAAAGCGTAATAGCTCACTGGTCTAGTGGTCCTGCGCCGAAAATGTATCGGAGCTAAGCATGGTACCGAAGCTGCGGATGCATCGTAAGATGCGTGGTAGGGGAGCGTTCTCATACGGGATGAAGGGAAAGGCGTAAGCCGTCCTGGACTTGTGAGAAGTGATTATGCTGGCATGAGTAACGATAAGGCAAGTGAGAAACTTGCCCGCCGTAAGCCCAAGGTTTCCTGGGTAAAGTTAATCTTCCCAGGGTGAGTCGGTCCCTAAGGCGAGGTCGAAAGACGTAGCTGATGGAAAACGGGTTAATATTCCCGTACCCGCGCGAGGGCGCGATGGGGGGACGCAGAAGGGTAGGTCGTCCGGGTGTTGGATGTCCCGGTGCAAGCGTGTAGGCTGGTCTCGTAGGCAAATCCGCGAGACATCGCCGAGACGCGATGCCGTGTCCTTATGGACTGAAGCGATTGAGCCCATGCTGCCAAGAAAATCCTCTAAGTTTACCTCGTGTGGACCGTACCGCAAACCGACACAGGTGGGCGGGGTGAGTAACCCAAGGCGTTCGAGAAAACTCTGGTCAAGGAACTCGGCAAATTAGCCCCGTAAGTTCGCAATAAGGGGCGCTTCCTGAGGTCAGGAGATTTACTTTCCAAAGCTTCGGGAAGCCGCAGTGAAAAGGTGGGGGCGACTGTTTACTAAAAACATAGGTCTCTGCGAAGTCGCAAGACGACGTATAGGGACTGACGCCTGCCCGGTGCCGGAAGGTTAAGGGGTGAGGTCAGCTTCGGCGAAGCCTTAAACCGAAGCCCCGGTAAACGGCGGCCGTAACTATAACGGTCCTAAGGTAGCGAAATTCCTTGTCAGGTAAGTTCTGACCTGCACGAATGGCGTAACGATCTCCACACTGTCTCGACCAGAGACTCGGTGAAATTGGATTGGCGGTGAAAATACCGTCTACCCGCAGAAGGACGGAAAGACCCTGTGCACCTTTACTACAACTTGACGTTGTGTTTTGGGCTGGCATGTGTAGGATAGGTGGGAGGCTGTGAACTCTGTACGCCAGTATGGAGGGAGCCAACCTTGAAATACCACCCTTGCCAGTCTAAGACCCTAACCTATAGCAGTTATCCTGCGTGGGGACAGCGTCTGGTGGGTAGTTTGACTGGGGCGGTCGCCTCCCAAAAAGTAACGGAGGCTTGCAAAGGTTCCCTCAGGCTGATTGGAAACCAGCCGTTGAGTGCAAAGGCATAAGGGAGCTTGACTGTGAGGCAGACATGCCGAGCAGGGACGAAAGTCGGTCTTAGTGATCCGGTGGTCCCGCATGGAAGGGCCATCGCTCATAGGATAAAAGGTACGCCGGGGATAACAGGCTGATCGCATCCAAGAGTTCACATCGACGATGCGGTTTGGCACCTCGATGTCGGCTCATCACATCCTGGGGCTGGAGCAGGTCCCAAGGGTACGGCTGTTCGCCGTTTAAAGTGGTACGCGAGCTGGGTTTAAAACGTCGTGAGACAGTTTGGTCCCTATCCTCTGTGGGCGCAGGAGAATTGAGAGGGGCTGTCCCTAGTACGAGAGGACCGGGATGGACGAACCTCTAGTGTTCCAGTTGTCGCGCCAGCGGCACCGCTGGGTAGCTATGTTCGGAAAGGATAACCGCTGAAGGCATCTAAGCGGGAAACCTGCCTCAAGATAAGTTCTCCCTGGACTTCGGTCCCTGAAGACCCCAGGTAGACCACCTGGTTGATAGGCCGGAGGTGCAAGTGTGGCGACACACTCAGCTGACCGGTACTAATAGGTCGTGCGTCTTTATCCACGACATTATGCGCAACCTCATCGCCTTTTCATATTTCGGGCGTCATGCCCAAAATATTTCCTGGTGGCCATAGAGAGGAGGTCACACCCGATCCCATTCCGAACTCGGCAGTTAAGCTCCTCATCGCCGATGATACTGCAAGCTAACTTGTGGGAAAGTAGGTCGCCGCCAGGGATTCCTTCAAAGGCCCCGGTCTCGCGGAACTCCGCACTGACCGGGGCCTTTTTCATTTTCCTCCCCCCATCCTCCACGGCCCGCTCGGGCCCACCGCACTGGGATCACCTCTCAGGAAAGAGAGCCCACCCCGAAGAGAGAGCATCTTCCGGAAGAGAGAGCACCCGCGGAAAGACG
>NZ_ATHV01000046.1 GCF_000422205.1 Desulfovibrio sp. X2 | reverse complement strand
ATCCCAGTCCTCGCGGTAGATCATCCACGCGTTACTCACCCGTGCGCCGCTGTACTCGCCCACCGAAGCAGACTTTCTCGCACGACTTGCATGTGTTAAGCACGCCGCCAGCGTTCAATCTGAGCCAGGATCAAACTCTCCAGTTCAAATCCTGTTGATTTCTGAAACTCGTAAGTACATTGCTGTACCCACTAAGCGTTGCGCCCGATCTCGCTATTTAATTGTCAAAGACCTTGTCTCGTTGCTCCCGTGCGTAACGGGGAAGTGTTGTTTACCCTTCCTCGTCCAACCTGTCAACCAGGTTTTGCATCTTTTTTTCAGAGGGAGCCGATTCGTTTGTCAGAGAACTTCCGCTGCGTCGTTCGGCGCGTGTGCCGTTCGTCGTCGCGGAAGCGGGTATCTACGGAAACCAGAGCCCGAGGTCAAGCGCTTTTGACGAGGTTTTTTTAAAATTATGAAAAGACATTGTGTTTCAGTAACTTACAAGATAAGAAAATGAGGCTCACAGACACCCTGAGGAGGTCAAAATGGTCGCCCGTTGCCCCTGGTCCGAGCACTCTTCCGAAGAACGCCTCTACCACGACACCGAATGGGGGGTCCCGTTGGCCGACGATCGTCGGCTTTTCGAGTTCCTCGTGCTCGACGCGGCCCAGGCCGGTCTTTCCTGGCTGACGGTGCTGCGCAAGCGGGAAGGATACCGCCGGGCCTTCGCGGATTTCGACGCCAACGCCGTCGCCTTATATAATGATGCGATGCTCGAGTCCCTGCTGCAGGACCCCGGCATCGTGCGCAACCGACAGAAGGTGGCCTCGGCCCGAGGTAACGCCCGAGCCGTGCTCGAGGTGAGCGCCGAGAAGGGAAGTCTCGCTGCCTACGTGTGGGGATTCGTGGACGGACGGCCGGTGCAGAACGCCTGGACGCGCCAGGAACAGGTGCCTGCCGTGGCGCCCGCGGCCACAGCCATGAGCAAGGACATGAAGCGGCGCGGCTTCAGCTTCTGCGGGCCGACCATCTGCTACGCCTTCATGCAGGCCGCGGGGCTGGTCAACGATCACCTGACCAGCTGCTTCAGATATGAGGAGATAGGGGCCCTGGGCGAATCCTTCCGGCTTTGAGGGGCCGCAGGCGCCATCGGCTGTCTAGAAGAAGGGGGAGGCCGGGTATTCGCAGACCTCGACCAGGTTGCCGTCCGGGTCGCGGAAGTAGAGGGAGCGCATGGGGCCTGCCGCGCCCATGCGCTCGACAGGGCCGAGCTCCACGCTGACGCCCGCGGCCGTGAGGCGGGTGAGAATCACTTCGAGAGGTTCGGGGGCGACGAGGCAGAAGTCCCCGGCCCCGGGCATCGGCCGCTGCGCATGGGGCGCGATCTCGCGGCCCTCCTCGTGCAGGTTGATCTTCTGCGGCGCGGTCGCGCTCCCGAGCTCGAGCCAGGCCCTCCCCTTCTCGCGGCGGCCCCGGATGCCCAGGGCCGCCTCGTAGAAGGCGATGGTGCGGGCCGCGTCGCGCACGGTCAGCACGAGGTGGTCTATTCCGAATCCAGCCATGACCGGAGTCCCCGCTCTGCCGCGCCCTAGAATTCCAGGTGCTTGGGCGTGCGCGGGAAGGGAATGACGTCGCGGATGTTGGTCACGCCGGTGAGGAGCATGAGCAGGCGCTCGAAGCCCATGCCGAAGCCCGCGTGCGGCGCGGTGCCGAACTTGCGCAGCTCCAGGTACCACCAGTAGCAGGAGGCATCGAGGCCGAGTTCCTCCACGCGGGCCTTGAGCACGTCGAGGCGCTCCTCGCGCTGGCTGCCGCCGATGATCTCGCCGATGCGCGGCACGAGCACGTCCATGGCGGCCACGGTGCGGCCGTCGTCGTTCTGCCGCATGTAGAAGGCCTTGATCTCCTTGGGGTAGTCGTAAACGATCACGGGCCCCTTGAAGTGCTCCTCGGCCAGGTAGCGCTCGTGCTCGGTCTGCAGGTCCGTGCCCCACTCGGCCTGATACTCGAAGGTCTTGCCGGACTTCTTCAGGATCTCCACGGCCTCGCCGTACGGCAGGCGCACGAAGGGCTTCTCCATGATGCCCGAAAGCGTGGCCATGAGGCTCGTGTCCACCCACTTGGCGAAAAGCTCGACGTCCGCGGCACAGCGCGTGAGCACGTGGTCGACCAGGTGCTTCAGCAGGTCCTCGCCCAGGTCCATGTTGTCGTTGATGTCCGCGAAGGCGATCTCCGGCTCGATCATCCAGAACTCGGCCGCGTGGCGCGCGGTGTTGGAGTTCTCCGCGCGGAAGGTGGGGCCGAAGGTGTAGACCTTGCCGTGCGAGAGGGCGAAGACCTCGGCCGAAAGCTGGCCCGAGACAGTGAGGTAGGCCTCCTTGCCGAAGAAGTCCTCCTCGGCCGCTTCCTTGGGCAGAGGCTGCCCCAGGTCCAGGGTGGTCACGCGGAACATCTCGCCCGCGCCCTCGCAGTCCGAGCTGGTGATGATGGGCGAGTGCAGGTTCAGGAAGCCGCGGGAGTGGAAGAAGTCGTGCACCGCGAAGGCGGCTTCGGAACGAATGCGGAAGAGCGCGCCGTACTTGTTGGTGCGCGAGCGCAGATGCGCGATGGAGCGCAGGAACTCGTCCGTGTGCCGCTTCTTCTGGAGGGGATAGGTCTCGGCGTCGGCCTCGCCGATGAGTTCGACGCTGCGGGCCTTGATCTCCCACTTCTGTCCCTTGCCCGGCGAGGCGACGAGCTCGCCCTCCACGGCCACGGCCGCGCCGGTGTTCATATCCGCAATGCGGTCGAATCCCCCGGCCCCCTCGTCGACCACGGCCTGGATGTTGGCCAGGCAGGAGCCGTCGTTGATCTCGAGAAAAGAAAAGCCCTTCTGGTCGCGGCGGGTGCGCACCCAGCCCTTGACCAGAATCGAATCCCGCGGTCCCTCGGCGGCCAGGGCCGCGGCAACGTCCGTACGCTTCATGACATGTTCTCCATCCGGTAGTATTCGAAAGGCATCAGCACGTGGTCCGGCAGCGCGCGGACAGGGGCCAGAAAGGGCCCGGAAACGGTCGACACGGGCCCGTCGGTTGCCACCTTCTCTGGAAGACGGTACACACACCCACCGTCACGCAACGCAAGTGGGGAGTATATGGGGTTTTTCTCCAAAATCAAAAAGTTTTGGGACGTCGAATCGCGGCTGGACAAAGCCGTGGAGGAATACAAGCAGGAGGCCGAAGCGGCCCCGGAAGCCGAGGCCAAGGCCCCCGCGGCCGAGCCTGCAGCGCCTGCACCGCAGCCAGCGGCACAGCCGGTCGAACAGCCCGCCGCCGCGCCGGTCGAGACGACGGCCCCGGCTGCGCCGACAGCAGCCCGCCCTCAGCCCGCTCAGGCGGACTGGCAGAAGGACCTGCTCCTTTCCCTGCGCCAGGCGGAGCCAAGGCTGTCCGTCTGGCTCGGCCTGCTGCTCGAAGGGGTGGACACGGCGGACGAGAAGCTGTGGGACCGCCTGCGCTTCCTGTTCAACTCCCTGGAGGCGCCCGAGGCCGAGGCCGAGGAGTTCATCAATCGCTTCGGCAAATGGCTCGCGGACATGGAGTACTCCCGCGTCTCCGAGTTCCGTTCCGAGCTGCAGTACCGCCTGGCCCTGGCCCTGGACCTGGAGGACGAGGAGGACGAGCGCTCGCGCCTCTTCCTCAAGCTCTCCGCCGGGCTGGAGAAGACCAAGGAGAGCATCACCCGCCGTATCGACGGCCTGCTCTCGCGCCGCGACACGCTCGACGAATCCTTCTGGGAGGAGCTCGAGGAGATTCTGATCACCGCGGACGTGGGCTACGAGCCGAGCATGGATCTGGTCGGACGCCTGCGCGAGCGGCTGCGCAAGGCCGGGAGCAACGACCCCGCAGCCTTCAAGGACGCCATGCGCGACGAGCTGGCCTCCATGTTCAGGACCTCGCGCCGCATCCAGGCAGTGAACCCGCCCGAGGTGGTGATGATGGTCGGCGTGAACGGCGTGGGCAAGACCACGACCATCGGCAAGCTGGCGCACCGCGCGCAGTTGCAGGGCCGCAAGGTCCTGGTGGCGGCGGGCGACACCTTCCGGGCCGCGGCCATCGAGCAGCTCGAGGTCTGGGCCAAGCGCGTGGGCGCGGGCTTCTTCGCCAAGGGCGCGCAGTCCGACCCGGCGGCCGTGGCCTTCGAGGCCATCGACGCGGCCATCGCCGGGGGCTACGACTTGGTGTTGCTGGACACCGCCGGCCGGTTGCACACCAAGGTCAACCTCATGGAAGAGTTGAAGAAGATCAAGCGGGTGTGCGGCAAGAAGCACCCCGGCTCGCCGCACCGCACCGTGCTCGTGGTGGATGCCACCACCGGCCAGAACGCCATCCAGCAGACCAAGCTCTTCAACGAGGCCGTGGATCTTGACGAGATCATCCTGACCAAGCTCGACGGCACGGCCAAGGGCGGCATCGTGGTCTCGCTCGCCAGCCAGTTCGGCATCCCCATCACCTTCGTCGGGCTGGGCGAGAAGATGGAAGACCTGCGTCCCTTCGACGGCGGGGATTTCGCGACGGCGCTGCTCGGCGGCGAATAGCCCGGCCTACTTCCAGACAACGAGATCGGGGCGCGACAGCGCCGCCGTCACTTCGGAAGACGCCTCCTCCATGAGCCGCGCCCAGAGCGGCCAGGGGGGAGGCGTCTTCGCTTCGAATCCCGGAATGCGCAGATGGAAGTGGTGCAGATGAAGCCCGTCCGCCGCACCGGCGGCGCTCCCCTTCTCCCCTGCTCCGGTGCCTGCGCCGGCCTCGTCCCCATAGAGATCGTCGCCCAGGATGGGATGGCCCGCGTGCGCCAGGTGCGCGCGGATCTGGTGCCGCGCCCCTTTCATGATGCGCGCGGCCACGAGCCAGAGCCCATCTCCCTCCTCGACGTCTGCCCCCCCGTCCACCCGCGCCAGGCGAACCACCTCGGTCGCGCGCAAATCGTCGGCCTCGCCGGGCAGGACACGCGTCCGTTTCCGCCCGGCCATGTCCAGAGGCCAGGAGAGGCTCATGCGCTCGGCAGGATGACCGCGGACCACGGCCAGATAGGTCTTCAGCGCGAGCCCTGCATCCTCGGCACGGCGGAAGGCCTCGCGCGCCGCCTCGCCGAAGGCCACGAGCAGAAGCCCGCTGGTCGGCCTGTCCAGGCGGTTGCAGAGAAGCGGCAGACGCTCGCCCGCCCGGTCCGGGAAAAGGCGCGTCAGCCAAGCCTCGGCGCTCTCTCCCCCGCCTCCGGCCAGCGCCGCGCTGTTGAGCCCCGCGGGCTTGTCCAGGGCGGCGTAGTCCTCCCCGGCCGTCACGATGCGCGGCCCGGGCCCTTCAAGACGCACGTCGCCCCTAACGAGAACCTCCTGCCCCGCCCGCAGGCGGACGGAAGCGGCGGACGGACGGCCGTCCAGGAGCACCCGCCCCTCTTCGCACAGCCGTTTGCGGCCGCGCAGGCCGAGTTCCGGCAGCAGGCCGGACAGGGCCTGGTCCAGGCGTTTTCCGTCGAGCTCAGAGGGGACGATCCAGCGACCGGACATCTTGCCTTCCTGGTGAAAAGGGGTCATAGACTAGCAGTATTCGTACCTCAACACGCCCAAGGAGCATCCCCCATGAAACGCCCCGTGAAAATAGGCCTGATAATCGCCGGCGTTGTCGTGGCCCTGATCGTCGCGGCCATGATCATCGTTCCCCTGGTGGTCAATCCCAACACCTACAAGCCGCAGATCGTCAGCGCGGTGGAGAAGGCCACGGGACGCACGCTCAAGCTCGGCGGCGACATCTCCGTCTCCGTCTTTCCCTGGCTGGGCGCCACGGTGCACGGACCGGTGGTCCTGGGCAACGCCAAGGGCTTCGGCGACAAGCCAATGGTTCAATTGGACGAGGTGGACGTCAAGGTCAAGCTGCTCCCCCTGCTGAGCAAGAAGGTGGAACTGAGCAAGATCGTGGTCAAGAAGCCCGTCGTGCACCTCGGCGTCCTGCCTGACGGCACGACGAACTGGGACGACCTGACCGGCGCCGGAAAGAAGGCCTCGGCCGAGGAGACCGCGGAAGGCAAGGCCAAGGAGAAGGATCTCGGCACGCCCGCCGCGTCGGGCGGCCAGGGCATGGCCGTGAGCATCGAAGGCGTGGAGATCACGGACGGCGACATCACCTGGGACGACCAGAAGAACGGGCAGTGGGCGCACGTCGGCAACCTGAACCTGAACGTCGACGGCGTAGAGCCCGGCAAGACCTCGGACATCGACCTCGCCTGCGACCTGCAGACCAAGAACCCCGACGCCGCGGGCAGCATCAAGCTGAAGACCACGGCCCTGGTCAAGCCCGAGGCCAAGCAGGCCACCCTGGACGACCTCAAGCTGAACGTGAAGCTCGACAACTTCGCCCAGCAGGGCAAGACCGTGAACGGCACCCTGGACGTGGCCACATCGGTCAGCGCGGACTGGGGCAAGTACGACGTCACGGCCAAGAACATGGACATCAAGGCCAAGGGCCAGGGCACGATGCTGCCAGGCGGCGCGGTCGACGCGGCCATCAAGGGCGACATGATGCTCGACTGGGAGAAGAAGGTCCTGACCCTGAACGGCTTCTCGCTCTCGGGCCTGGGCCTCAACGTGACTTCCCCGAGCCTCACGGCCAAGAACTTCACCACCAAGCCGGAGGCCAAGGGCTCCATCGACGTGGCCGAGTTCTCGCCCAAGAAGCTGATGTCCAACCTCGGGCTTCCGCCCATCCAGACCACCGATCCCTCGGCCCTGGAAAAGGTGGCCCTCAAGGCCGACCTGGACACGGTTTCCGGCGCCACCGTCATCCGGAACCTGGTCCTCAAGCTCGATGAGACGACGCTCAGCGGCAACGCCAAGCTGATCGACCTGACCAAGCCCGCGGTCGACTTCGACCTCAAGGCCGACAAGCTCGACGTGGACCGCTATCTGCCGCCCGCGGGCGCCTCCAAGGCCGAGGGCGGCAAGCCAGCAGCCGAGGGCAAGAAGGGCGAAGCCGCCAAGGGCGGCGGTTCGCTGCCCGTCGAGCAGATGAAACAGATGGACGTCGACGGCAAGCTGCACGTCGACTGGCTCAAGGTGAAGAAGATTCCCCTCGAGAACATCGACATGCACATCCTGGCCAAGAACGGCGTGATCCGCCTCGATCCGTTCACCCTCGAGGTCTTCAAGGGCAAGGTCAACCTGAACGCCGTGAGCGACGTGAGCAAGCCGACGCCGGTTTCGGACCTCGGCCTGAAGGTCGTGGCCCTGGACCTCGACCAGATGCTCATGGCCCTGACCGGACAGTCCAAGGCAGGCGGCAAGCTCGGCCTGGACATGAACCTCGCCGGACGCGGCGCCGCGTACGACAACATCATGAAGACCCTGACCGGCAAGGTCTCCCTGCTGGTCAAGGACGGCGTGTACCACGGCCTGGTCCTCAAGCCCGACCGCTTCGACCCCCGGAAGGGCTACGTGGCCAAGGCGGGCGACGAGAACCAGGCCACACACCTGAAGGACTTCGCGCTCAACTTCGACGTGAAGGACGGCCTGGCGAAGCTGCCCAAGACGCTCATTAAGACCGATTCCGTGGCCGACATCGGCCTCGGCGGCTCCACCTACGTTCCCAGGGAAACCCTGGACTTCAACGTGGACGCCGACGTGGGCCCGTTCTCCGTGCCCGTGAACGTGGGGGGCACCTATGCGAACCCGAGCGCGGGCATCAACATGGCGGAGCTCGCCAAGCGCATCCTGCGCGCGCCGCTGAACGCAGTGGGCGGAGCCGCGGAAGGCGTGGGGGGCGCTGTGGGTGGAGCCGTGGGCGGAGCCATCGATGCCATCACGGGCGGCGGTTCCTCGCAGTCCTCCGGCTCCGGCACGAAGAAGGACTCCGGCTCCGGTTCGGGCGGATTACTCAAGGGACTCGGCATCGGACAATAACCGACGGCGTTTCTGCCGGACGGGCCAACGAAAAAAGCCGGGGCGGCAAGCCCCGGCTTTTTTCGTTCCCATCCCTCGGCTCCGGTTGCGGTTCCGAAGCCGGTTTCCCGTCAGTTCCAGCGCCGGGCCTTGGTCTCCCAAAGTTCCCTGGGAATCTGGAAGAAATGACGGTTGCCGATGATGTCCAGCGTCAGGATGAGCGATTCGGTCTTTCCGATCCAAAATGCCTTTCTGTCGATGGTTCCGATGAGGTCGGAAAAGCTCGAATCGATCAGTTGCGGGTTCGGCAGATAGCGATGCAGCAGTTCCTTGGTCATGTTCCCCAGAAAACCGATGACGTCCTGCGCGACCATGACGTCACTGAAGTCGATCTCATGGACATCGCTGTCCCCCACTTCGAGGAGTGAGGCGATGGTCGGGCCAAGGGAAGAGGCACCTGCCGGACTCTGGAAACCGTGGATAGTGCTCATGTAGCCTCCTTCGGTCTTCGCTGCTGGTGTTCAGTCCAGATTCTCGCCGCCTCGACTCCAGTTTTGGATAATAAGGCCTTATCCTCCGATGGCAACTCGCTGTGCAAAATCTATAACACGAAATCCTCCGCCTGCCACCCCGCCGCTTCGCCCCCCCGTCACACGCGGCAGGACGACTGGCCGGAAAGGACCATCTGTCCGCCTCCCTGAGCCTTCGCCTGGACCAGAGCTTCGCCCGCGACCGTGAAAAGCTCTTCCACGCTGTGGACGTGCTCGCCCCATACGGCCCCGCCGAGCGAAGCCGACAGGACCACAGCCCGCTCGCCCACCTGGTAGGGAGCCTCGAGGTTTCGCCGGGCGCGGCGCGCCACCTGCTCCACCTCCTCCTGATCCCCGACCGCGGCCAGGAAGAGCCCGAATTCGGCGCTTCCCGTCCGCCCGATGGAGTCCCCGGACCCGACGCACTCCGCAAGACGCTTGGCCGCCTGGCGCAGGACCTCGTCGCCCACGTCGAGGCCGTAGGTGGCGTTGACCGCGCGGAAGGCGTCCAGGTCCGCCAGGAGCAGCGCCGCCTTCGTCGCGCGCGTTTCCACGCCCGCGAGCAGAACGCCCACGTCCTCCACAAAACGCTGGCGCATGGACAGGCCGGTCAAGGCGTCGCGCCGCACGTGCGCCGTGCGCGCGTGCTGGTCCGCCTCGCGCGCCGTGACGTCGCGAATCCGCCACAACCGCCCGGCCACCTCACCCCGCACGCGCAGGGGGTGGCATTCCGTCTCCAGGGTCGAGCCGGAGGACAAGGCCACGCGCTCTCCTGAGACGATCTCGTGCGAGCGGGCCATGTCCTCGAGCGCCGTCCGGGTCGCCTTGGGGTCCTGCGCGACCTTGGCGAGCCGGGCCAGGATGTCGGCCACGGCCATTCCGGGCAGACCGGGATGGGCGGGCAGCGAGGGGACAAAGTCGCCCAGCCTCTCGTTGGCTTGAACCACACGCCCCCCCCGATCCTCCACGAAGATGCCGTCCCCGTCGCTGCCCACGAGGATCTCCAGAAGCTCCTTCAGGGCCAGTCCCTCGATGTCGCCGCGCCTGCGCTGCAGGGCGGCCGCCCAGATCTCGGACGCCACCTTGAGCAGCCCGATGTCCTCCTCCGACCACATGCGGTCCTGGCGCACGGCCTCGAACCCCACGAAACCCAGGCGTTCCCCCTCACGGTTCATGGCCACGGCGACCATGGTCCTCGCGCGGCGCTGCGCGAGCATGGCCCGTTCCGCCATTGCCTCTTTGGGCAGGGAGGAGACGTCCGTGACCAGGGCGGTTTCAAATATCTCCAGGCGCTCCATGAGCCAGGACAGGCTGTCGGTCGTCATCTCCGGATCGCGGCCGATGGTCGGTTCCACTCCCATGGCCGACCATTCGTAGGCTTGGCGCACGAAATGCCCGTCCGCGCTGAGCAGGAAGATGAAGGCCCGGTCGGCGTGCACGGCCTCCCCGAGCATGCGCAGGCTGTCCTGGATGCCGTGGCCTACCCGCTCCGGCTCGATCCCCACGAAAAGCGTGGAGACGGAGCTCACGAGCCGTTCCATCTCGATGCGGCGGAGCTGTTCGGCCGTGTGCTCGGTGCGCGCCGTGGCGTCGCGCAGGGAAACGATGTAGGCGGGATCGCCCTCCCAGAATATCTCCTCGGCGGTCATCTCGACCGTGGCGGACTCGTGGTCCGTGCGCCTGAGGTCCAGCTCCACGGCCCCGCCCTTGATCACGGGATAGCCGAAGGCCTGGCCCAGCGTGTCGGCCTCGGTGCGGCCGAGAAGCCGCAGGGCGACCTCGTTGGCGTAGTGGACCGTGCCGTCCTCGCCGACCACGAGCAGGCCATCCGGCCCCTGCTCCACCAGGGAACGGAAGTTGGACAGGTCGGCCGCCAGCACCTTGATGCGCCTGTCCTGGGCCGCGAGCACCCGCTGGCGGTCGATGGCGAAGCGGATGCTGAGCGCGAGCCCGAAGGAGGTCAGCCGCTCCTTGACCAGGAAATCCTGGGCGCCGTCAGTGAGCGCCCTGTCGCACAGGGCCATGTCCTGGCTGTCCGAGAGCACGATGCTGGGCACCTGGGGAAAGAGATCGCGCAGGCGGGACAGTGCCTTGGCCATGGCATTCATGGACGGCGCGTCGAAGAGGATCACGTCCGCCTTCCCGGCGCCGAGAAGCCGCAGTCCCTCATCCAATCCGCCCGCTGAATGCAGTACGTGCCCACCTCCCTCGGCGGCCAGGAGGCCGGCGATGCGCTTGTGCGTTCCCTCGTCGCCCGCCACGAGCAGAACCGCCGGCGTCTGCTTCCCCACGGGGGAGCCGTGCCGTTCCGTCTTCCTCTTGCTTTGCGTGATCATCCTCTTCCTCGTTCGAGATGGGGGCGCGGGCAGTCGCGCCCAGGGCAGGCAGCCGGAGTATTCTCCAGCTTGCCGCAAGGATAGCACGTGCTGCAGACCGGTGCAATTCTCGTCCGGAAACGGGCGACGCGTGCGGTCTTTGCAAGGCCGGGCAAATGCGGTAGGCGATTCGTTCCACCCCGAGGCTTCGGGGCCATCCGCCTGCCATCCGCCTGGAGGACTCATGGCGCTTTCGGGATATCTCCGCATTCTGTGCGCGGCGAGCCTCTGGGGGCTCATCGGACCGGTGGCCAAGATCGCCCTGGCGGCGGGCATGCCGCCGCTCGAGGTGGCCTTCTGGCGCACGGCCTCCGGGTGGCTCTTCTTCGCCCTGCAGGCCCTGTTCGCGGGCCAATACCGCGTGGCCGGACGCGACATGCCCCTGGTCCTGGCCTTCGGCCTGTTCGGCGTGGCCGGGCTCTTCGGAACCTACGTCCTGGCCGTCAGAGACGGCGGCGCGGCCCTGGCCTCTGTGCTGCTCTACACGGCCCCGGCCTGGGTGGCGGTCATGTCCCGCTTCCTCTTCCGCGAGTCCATGGGACCGGCCAAGATCCTGGCCCTGATCATGACCATGACGGGCGTGGCCTGCGTCTGCCTCGGCCCGGGCGCGGGAGCGG
Organism: Desulfovibrio sp. X2; assembly: GCF_000422205.1. NCBI lineage: Bacteria > Pseudomonadati > Thermodesulfobacteriota > Desulfovibrionia > Desulfovibrionales > Desulfovibrionaceae > Desulfovibrio > Desulfovibrio sp. X2. The sequence goes on along the minus strand of NZ_ATHV01000046.1, from coordinate 15,589 downwards.
AGCACATCGGCCCGGCCGCGGTCTTCTTCGGCCTGGCATCGGGGCTGTCCTACGCCCTCTACTACATCTTCGGAAAACAATACCTCGGCCGCTACAGCACGCCGACCCTCTTCCTCTGGGCCATGCCCGTGGGCGCCCTGGCCCTGCTCCCGTCCGTGACCTTCCACGCCTGGCCGTTCACGGTCTGGCTGGCCGTCGTCACCCTCGGCTTCTGCTCCACCTGGCTCGCCTACTCCATCTACTATTCCGGCCTGCGCCACCTGGAGGCCACGCGCGCCGCCGTGGTGGCCACCATGGAGCCCGTGGTCGCGGCCGTGCTGGCCTGGATCATGTGGGACGAACGCTTCAGCCTGCTCGGCTACGTGGGCAGCGGCCTCATCCTGGCCGCGGTCCTGGTGACCATGCGGCCCGCGCGCCGCATGCCCGGGGTCGAGACCGAGGAGGTCGCGCCCGCCGATGCCGTCTGAACGGATGTTGTCCGACGTTCCCCGAGAAGAGCTTCCCACGGCCCGGCTGCTGCGCATCCGCGCGGCCGCGGGCTCCGGCAAGACCCATTCCCTGACCGCGCGCTTCCTGCGCCTTCTGGGCGAGGCCGAGGCGCGCGACCGCCCCCTGGCCTGCCTGGCCGCTCCCCAGAAGGGCCACGCCTGGCCCGAGATCATGGCCGTGACCTTCACCAACAAGGCCGCGGCCGAAATGAAGGAACGGCTGGTGCGCGAGCTCAAGCGCCGGGCGCTGGGCGACTTCTCCGGCGCCGCGGGCGAGGAATGGACGCCCGAGCACGCGTCCGACCTGCTGGACAGGATCCTCAGGCGCTACCACGCGCTCGGCGTGCGCACCATCGACAGCCTGGTCTGCCTGCTCGGCCGCCTCTTCGCCCTGCGCCTGCACCTGCCCCCGGACTTCGGCGTGACCTTCGACCTGGCCGAGCTCTTCGACCCGGCCTTCGAGGAGTTCACGGCGCGCTGCGAGGCCGCTGACGGGCCGGACGGTGAAGCGGGCGCGGCGCTCTTCGCGCAGGCCGCCGACACCCTGCTGGCCCACGAGCGCAAGCGCGGCTTCCGCCTGCGCGACACCCTTCTTTCCCGCCTGCGAGACATGGCCGGACTGTTCCGCTTCTCCACGCCCGACGTGGTCGTGGAGCAGCAGGCCATCGCCGATCTCCTGGTGCCGTCCTACGACGCCTTCCGCCGCGCGGCCGAGGACATGCTGCAGTGCCTCGCGAAGGCGCGCCTCTCGGCCCAGAAGAATTTCCTGACCGCGCTCGAGCGCTGCGTGGGCGCCGATCTCTTCTCCGGCCCGCCGGACTCCAAGTTCCTGACCAAGTCGTCGCTCACGGAATGCGTGCTCAAGGCCTCGCAGTCCGCGGTCACCCTGGAGCACGAGGACTGCTTCCGGAATTTCCTCGACGCCTGCGACGCCTACCGCGCGGACCACGCCGTGCTCGACGGGGCCTACGCCCTGGCGCCCAGCGTGGCCCTTGCCGCGCTCCTGGCCGAGGACCTGGCCGAGCTCGCCGCGCGCGAGGGCACCCTGCCCCTGCCCACGCTCTACGAGCTCGTGCGCTCCCTGCTCACGGAGGACGGGGCCGTGAGCGGGGCCTACTGCCGCCTCGGCGCGCGGCTGCACCACCTCTGTCTGGACGAGTTCCAGGACACGAGCCTCGAGCAGTGGACCACGCTCGAGCCCCTGGCCCTGGAGGCCCTGGCCAAGGGCGGCAGCCTCTACTGCGTGGGCGACGTGAAGCAGGCCATCTACGGCTGGCGCGGCGGCCGCGCGGAACTCTTCGACGACGTGGCCGGAGGTCCCCTGGCCCGCCTGGCGGGGAGGCACGATGCCACCCTGCCCTACAACTGGCGCAGCCGCGAGGCCGTGGTGGAGTTCAACAACACCTTCTTCTCCGGCCTTGCCGACCCGGATCTGGCAGAGGAACTGGCCGGGCGCGTGCTTGGCCGGGCACCGAGCGACATCCGCGTGGCCTATGCCCGCGACGTGGCCCGGGCCTTTGCCGCAAGCCGCCAGGAGATACCGCCCGGCAAGCGCGAAAGCGGCACGGCCGCGGGCGGCTACGTGCGGCTGGAGCGGATTGCGGGCGACAAAAAGGACGGCGACGAGGACGAGGGCGCGTCCCCCCTGCGCGAGGCCGTGACGCGAACCGTACTCTCGGCCGCGGGCAGGCGCGGGCCGGGCAGCGTGGCCGTGCTCGTGCGCACCAACGACCAGGCGGCAAAAGTCAGTGACTGGCTCATGGCCGCGGGACTTGCCGTGGTCACGGAGAACAGCCTGCACCTGGACCGCCACCCGGTCGTGCGCCAGATACTGGCCTTCCTTGCATTTCTCGACTACCCGCCCGACGACACGGCCCTGGCCACGTTCCTCACGGGCTCCATGTTCCTGGCCGAGAGCGGCCTGTGCCCCTCGGCCATGCACGACCTCCTGGCCGTGCGCGGCAAGGGCCCGCTCTACCTCGCCTTCCGCGCGGCCTTCCCCGAGGTCTGGGAACGGCTCGTCGCCCCCTTCTTCCGCACGGCCGGGCTTGTCCGGCCCTACGACGCGGCCGCCGAGATCGCCGCCGCCTTCCGCGTGGCCGAGCGCGATCCGGGCCACGAACTCTTCGTGCGGCGCTTCCTCGAGATAGTGCACCAGGCCGAGGAGAACGGGGCTGGCTCGCTGGCCGCGTTCCTCGAATTCTGGGCCGACAAGGGCGTGCAGGAAAAGGTGCCCCTGCCCGAGAGCGTGGACGCGGTGCGCGTGATGACCATCCACAAGGCCAAGGGGCTGCAGTTCCCGGTGACGGTGGTGCCCTTCCACGACTGGACCGTCTCCAGGCCCGACCAGGACTACGGCATCGTCACGGTGCGCGGGGCGCGCGTGCTCGCGCCCATCCGCAGCCAGGCCGTGGGCGAGGCGCACTGGGAGGTGGTCGGCCGCATGGCGCGGGAATACCTGAACCTGCTCTACGTGGCCTGGACCCGGGCGGAGGACGAGCTCTACGCCTTCCTTCCGGCCGAGCCGTCGCGCTTCCCCTCGCCCGTGCTGGCGGCGATCGAGCTGATCCTGGGCGATGAGCTGGGTGAGGAGACGGGAGAGCGCGTGCTCGAGCGCGGCGAACCGCCCGCACAGTGCGCGGCCTTCGTCCCGCCTCCCCCGCCCGCGCCGCGCGAGCTGCCGCACAAGAGCGAGGCGCTCGAACTCATGGCCTGGTTGCCGAGGCTTCGCGTCTACCGCCATGCGGTGGAGGGCAAGGCCGACCGGCAGGCCGCGCTGCGGGGCGAGATAGCCCACCGCGCCATGGAGCTTCTGCGCCCGGTTGAAAACGCCTCTCCCGCCGCCCGCCGCGATCTCGCAGCTGCCGCGGCCCGGGCCGCGCTGGCCGAATTTCCGGAGGCCGCCGGAGTTTTCGGCGATCCCGCAGCGCTCGTGGGGCAGATCGCGGACATGGCGGCCTGGGTCCTGGAGCGGCCGGAACTCGCCCGGGCCCTGTCCGAGGGCCGCCGCGAGGCCGCCATCCTGGACGACGAGGGACGCACGCACCGGGCGGACCTCCTTCTTGCCGCAGACACGGGCACGCTGGTGGTGGAATACAAGACCGGCGGCCCCGTGCCCGAGCATACGACGCAGGTCCAGCGCTATCTGGGGCTGGCCGCGGCCATGGCGGGCATGCCGCGCCCCCTGTCCGGGCTGCTGGTCTACCTCGACGAGCGCCGCCTGGAAACCGTGCCGTTCACGGAAGCCGCCCGGGAGCACACGCCGTGAGCACGCGCCCGATCCGCATCATCCCCTGGCAGGCCGACTTTCCTTCGGCGCTTGCGGATACCCTCGTGCGCGAGCACGCGGACCGCATGGCCGACTGCCTGGTCGTCTTCCCGCACCACCGGCCCGCGCGCTACCTCGCCGCGCGCCTGACGGAGCACGAGGGACTCGCAAAGCCCTGCCTCCTGCCCGAGACCACGACCTTCACCGAGCTCGTCTCCCGGCTGCGCGCAGCGACCCACGCCATGCCCCTCGTCCAGGCCGGTCCGCTGGACCGCGTCGCCCTGCTGCACGAGGCGGTGCAGGGGCTCGATGCGCGCACCTCCGGACTGCTTGCTGATCTGCCGCGGGAGATAGAGCGCTTCCTGCCCTGGGGCATCCGCCTCTCAGAGCTCATGGAGGAGCTCATGCGCCACGGGCTGCCCCCGCGCGACCTGCTGGCGGCCGAGGACGAGGTGTTGCCCGAAGCCGCGGCCCTGCTCGGCCACTGCGAGGCGATCTATTCCGCCTACCTCGGCCTGCTCGCCCGCGAGGGGCTGACGACGCCGGGCAACGACTGCAGGCTGGTTCTTCAAGCGCTGGATGAAGTTCCTGCCGTACTCGACGGCCACCCGCTGGTGATCGCCGGATTCTACGCCCTGTCCGGGGCCGAGGACGCCATCTTCCGCGCCCTCTGGCAGAGCGGCTCGGCCGACGTGCTCTGGCATGCCGATCCCGGCATCGCCCAGGGCCGGGGGCACTGGTGCCTGGAGGAGCTGCGCGCCTGGGCAGGACGCTGGGGCGCGCGTCCCGTGGTCGAGGCGACCTGTGCTCCGGCCGGGGAAGCCGACGCCCCGACTCTGCGCTTCGTCGAGGCCTACGACCGCCACTCCGAACTTCTCGAGTTGGGGCGCGAACTCGCCCGTCTGCCCGAGGACCAGGCCGCGGCCGTGGTCCTTCCGGACGAGGCGCTGCTGCCGCCGGTCCTGCACCATCTGCCGGAGCGCGAGTGCAACATCTCCATGGGCTATCCGCTCGAACGCGCGAGCCTTGCCCAGCTCGTGGAAACGCTGCTCAGGCTTCAGGAGAACGGCCTCTCCGGCCGCTACGTCTGGCGCGACGTGGTGGCGCTCATCCGCCATCCCTACCTGAAGATGCTCGACCTTCACGGCGAACGGCCGCTGCGCACCGTGTTCAGGCAATGGGAAAAGGAGCTTCGCGGCGGCGAGAAGCTGGTCGATCCCCTGACCTGGGCCCCGCAGTACGCGGACCTGGGCATGGTAGACGGCGCCAGGGCCGTGGACGCCCTGCTGCGCAGGCTCCTTCGCTGCTGCCTGACCGCCTTTGCCGAGGCCCGGACCCTGGCCGGACTGGCCGAGGCCCTGCGCGGCCTGTGCGACCTCCTTGTGGAGCACGGGGGCGAACTCTGGCGCGACTATCTGCTGGACGCGGAATGCCTTTTCCGCCTGCGCACGTCGCTTCTGCCCGCCCTCGCCCACTCGCGCCTCTCGCACGAGGAGCTGCCGCACTCCGTACTCTTCGCGGTGCTGCGCCAGGTCCTGGCAGGCGAGCGGGTGCCCTTCGAGCCCGAGCCCATCACCGGTCTTCAGGTCGTGGGCATGCTCGAGACGCGGCTGTTGCGCTTCCCGCGCCTCTTCGTGCTGGAAGCCACGGAGGAGCGCCTGCCCGGCACGCCCGGCCACGACCCATTGCTGCCCGACACGCTACGTGCCCGCCTGGGCCTGCCGGACCTGCGCGCCCGGGACACCGTGGCCGCCTACACCTTCTTCCGCCTGCTGGCCGGGGCCGAGGAGGCCGTGCTCTTCTACCGGCAGGGGGACGCGCCGGGCCTGCTCGAGTCCACGCCCGTGCGCAGCCGCTTCGTGGAGATGCTGCTCTGGGAGGAGGAGAAGCGAAGGGGCAGCCTGATCAAGCCGGGCATGCCCCCGCTCGCGAGCGTCAGCCTGCCCCTCTCGCCCATCCGCAGCGAGGCCCTGGCCGTGGAGAAGACCGAGGCGGTTCGCGCCGCGCTCCTGGGGCGCCTGCGGAGCAAAGGGCTCTCGCCCACCGCGCTGGACGCCTACGTGCGCTGCCCCAAGTCCTTCTTCCTGCGCCACGTCTGCCGTCTGCGCCCGCCCGACGAGGTCTCGGAGGACGGCGATCCGGCCGCCCTGGGCAGCCTCGTGCACCGCGTGCTGAGCGACTTCCTCGCGCCGTACGCGGGCCACGAGACGAACCTCGCCGCGCTGCCGGGCGAGGAGCTGGCCGAGCGCTTCTCCTACGCCCTGCGCACCGAGCCATTCTTCCAGTCCATGCCTCTGGACGCGCGCATCGTGCTCGACCGCACCGGCCGCTCGCGGCTGAAGAATTTCCTGGCGGGTCAGCCGCACACCACCATCCTCGCGCTGGAAGAACGCTTCGAGACGCGCCTGCCCTTTGCCGGGGAGGAGATCGCCCTCTCCGGCATCGTCGACCGCCTGGACCGGCGCGGCGGGCGGCTGGTGGTCGTTGACTACAAGACGGGACGGGTCCAGAAGGCGAAGATGGCGCTGTGGGACGACGCGGCCCTCTGGCAGGCCTGCGCGGAGTGGAGTCCCGGGGGGGACGATCCCCTGCCCCGCCTGGCCGGGCCGCTCGGCTCCCTGCAGCTGCCCATGTACATGACGCTCTGCTGGGGGCGCGAGGGCGAGGCGCCCGCCGACGCCGCCTGGGTGGAGCTGGCCGACCAGGGCGCGGAGATTGCCTATTTCCCCAGGAATTTCGGCCAGGAGGAACGCGACCGCGTGATCCGCGAGCTGACGCCCGCGCTGCTGCGCTTCCTGCTGCACCACATGGAGCACGCGCCCACCTTCGAGCCCGTCCCCCAGGACGCCTGCCGCTACTGCGACGTGCGCGGTCCCTGCGGGGCGTGAGCCCGGCGCCGGACAGCGTCTGGCAAAGGAGGAATCATCATGCTGGTATCTGAAGGCCGCATCGGCCGCGTCTTCGTCGTCCGCCTGGAGGACGGCGACCGCCTGCCCGACGCCCTTGAAGCCCTGGCCGCGGAAAAGAAGCTCGCGGCCGGCGTCTGCATGCTGCTCGGCGGCGCCAGGGAAGGCAGGCTGGTGACCGGCCCGCTGGACGGCGAGGCCGCGCAGATCAGGCCCATCATCGAAAGCTTCGGCGAGGTCCACGAGATGGCCGCCCTGGGCACCATCTTCCCGGACGCCGAGGGCACGCCGCGCCTGCACATGCACGGCAGCTTCGGCCGGGCCAATGCGACCAGGACCGGCTGCATGCGCCAGGGCGTGGACGTCTGGCGGCTGGCGGAATGCGTGGTCATCGAGGTGCTCGACGCGGACATGGTCCGCAAGGTGGACCCGGCCTTCGGCTTCGAGGTCCTGACCGGCCGCTGAGCATGGAAAGCGCGCGGATCGTCGTCTGCGGCGGGGGCGTGGTCGGCCTGACACTGGCCCGGGAGCTGCTCGCGCGGGGCGAGGACTCCGTGGCCGTGCTCGAGAAGGAGCCGGACGTGGGACTGCACGCCTCGGGCCGCAACTCGGGCGTACTGCACGCGGGCATCTACTACGCCGAAGGAAGCGAGAAGGCCCGCACCTGCCTTGCCGGAAACCGCCTGATGAAGGCCTATTGCCGCGAGCAGGGCCTGCCGCTTCTGGAAAACGGGAAGGTCATGGTCACGGCGAGCGAGGCGCAGCTCCCGGTGCTGCACGAGCTGCACCGCCGGGCCCTGGCCGCCGGCGCCGACGTGGCCCTGGTCGACGCGCATGAGCTGGCCGAGATCGAACCCCACGCACGAACCTGCGGCCAGGCGCTCCACTCGCGCGAGACGGCGGTCATCTCGCCCAAGGCCGTGATGCACAGCCTGCGCGCCGAATTGGAGGCCGCGCCGGGCGCGCGACTGCTGCGCGGCTGCCGCGTGCTCGGCCGCGGCCCTGCCCATGACGGAAGGCGGAGCGTGGAAACCACGCTCGGCCGCATCGGTTACGAGGTCCTCGTCAACGCCTCCGGCGCCCATGCGGACAAGGTCGCGGCCATGTTCGGCGCAGGGCTTGGCTACCGCCTGCTGCCCTTCAAGGGGCTCTACCGCCGCCTCGTCCCCGAGCGGACGCACCTCGTGCGGGGCAGCGTCTACCCGGTGCCGGACATCAGGAACCCCTTCCTCGGCGTGCACTTCACGCGCTCGGTCACGGGCGAGGTGCACATCGGCCCCACGGCCATTCCGGCCTTCGGCCGCGAGAACTACGGCATCCTCAAGGGACTGGACGCCGAGGCGGTCTCCATCCTCCTGCGCGACGCCCGGCTTTTCGTGCACAACCCGAAATTTCGCAGCGTGGCCCTCTCCGAGCCGCGCAAGTACCTCTTCGCGGCCTTCTTCCGCGATGCCGCGCGCCTGCTGCGCGACCTGCGGCCCGAGGACATCGCTCCGAGCGCCAAGGTCGGCATCCGGCCGCAGCTCGTGGACGTCACGAGCAACGAGCTGGTCATGGACTTCGTGCTCGAACGGAGCGGACACGAGCTGCACGTGCTGAACGCAATCTCCCCGGCCTTCACCAGCTCCCTGGCCTTCGCCTCCCGCCTGGCGGACCGCGTCCTCGCCATGCTCTAGCCCGTCGGGCGCAACGCGCTTTCCTTGTTCCCGGCTGGACAAACCCCCTCGAAAAAAGGCCCACCCCGAGTTGAACGCGATCCCAACCTGTCCATCGGACAGGGTTTTCCCATGTGAAAAAACATTCTTGAACAGCCCTGTAGCCAAACGCCAAGGCAACGGATATACACGCTATTGATCCAAAATAGCTTGTCCACAAGGAGGGCGTCATGCACATCTTGCCGGAACCTGCACGAACGCGATTCCCCGAGGTCATCCCCGTCCCGGGATTCCTCGCCGATGCGAACGCGACGGCCGCCGCATGGATGCCGTCGTCCCTCCATCCCTGCCCCGGGTGCGGGATCGACGAGGTTCTCGCGCTCGGCTGCTACGGCGCCCGCCTGCTCATGGCGGGTCATGCCCTTCAGGTGGGCGACAGGCTGGTGCTGCAGGGATTCCAGGACAGGACGAACGGTGAGCAGGCGGCCATGAGCTGCGAGGTGGTGCGCTGCCCGCCGGATGAAATCTGGGTCGCCTTCGACGCGGAACTGCCGCCCGCTCTCACATCCGGCCCGTTGCTGCGCGTGGTGCGGATGCTGCCGGTCTGTCCCCTGGATTAGTTCGAGAATTCCCGGGCCCTGGACCTAGTCGTCGTCCGGGGCCTTGCGCCCCGTGCGGACGTCGTTGCCGTCCGCAACGGACGGCATTTCCTCCGGCCGTTTCGGCTTGGCGTGGGGCTGTTCCGGGCCGCTCCCTTCCCTGGCGGCACGCGGGTGGGCCTTGTCGTAGGTCTGCATGAGGTGCTGCATGTTCAGGTGCGTGTAGCGCTGCGTGGTGGTCAGCCGCTCGTGGCCCAGCAGCTCCTGCACGCTGCGCAGGTCCGCTCCGGCCTCCAGCATGTGCGTGGCGAAGCTGTGGCGCAGGGTGTGCGGGCTGATGCGCTGCGGCAGCCCCGAGACGCCTGCGAGGCGCTGCACGATGCGCTGCGCCTCGCGCCGGTCGAGCCGGGCCCCGCGCTGCCCCACGAAAAGCGCCCGCTCGCGCGCGTCAGCGGCCAGGGCGCCCCGCTGCTCGATCCAGCGCGCGATGCGCGTGAGCGCCTGGGTGCCGAGCGGGGCCAGCCGCTCCTTGCCGCCCTTGCCCATGATCCTGACCAGTCCGAGCGAGGGGTCGATGTCCTCCACGTCCAGGCCCAGCGCCTCGCTGATGCGAAGCCCCGCGCCGTAGAGCAGCTCGGCCAGGGCCAGGTCGCGCAGCCCGGCGGGATCGGGATCGACGTGCGCCTCGAGCAGGGCCAGGGCCTGGTCCACGTTGAGGGCGCGGGGATGGCGCTTGTCCTGCTTGGGGTTCGAGAGCCCGGCCAGCGGAGTTGCGGAAACCTCGCCCACCGTGCGCAGGAAGCGGAAGAAGCCGCGCAGGCTCGAGAGCTTGCGCGCCATGGAGCTCTTCTTGGTACCCGCGCGGTGCAGCATGGCCAGATGGCCGCGCACGTGGTTCTTGTCGATGCGCGCGGGCGTGTCCAGGGAAAGCCCCTGGTCCGCGAGGTAGTCGGCGAACTGCGCGAGGTCGCGGCCGTAGGCCGCGCAGGTGGCCCCGGAATAGCCCTTCTCCGCGGCAAGGTAATCCAGGTAGCGGTGAAGCAGCTCGGAAGGCGCCGGAGGCTCAGTCGTCTCCGGGCCCTTCCTCAGGTTCTTCCGCGGATACTTCCGCTGGGACGGGGGAGTCCCGCCTGTCGAGGACATAGCAGCTCTTGGGGTTTTCCTTGGCCTTCTTCTTGAGCGCGCCGGCGATGGCCGAGGCCTCGCCGTAATGGCCCAGGCGGCCGTCGGTGTTGAAGACCACGGCGATGGACACGGCCATGAGCGGGAACTCCCGCACCTGTCCCTGACGGTCCGTGGAGCGGATGAAGCCCTGGGCGCGGTCGTCCGCGTCGTAGAAATGCGGCACGATGCCGTCGAAGCTCTGGATGATGCGCTTGCAGGCATCCTCCACAATGTCCGGCGGGGTGATGAAGACGAAGTCGTCGCCGCCCACGTGGCCGACGAAGGTCTTGGAGTTCCCGAAGCTGCGGATGGTGTTGACGATGACCCTGGCGGACATCATCAGCACCTCGTCGCCGCGCGAAAAGCCGTACTTGTCGTTGAAGGACTTGAAATAGTCGAGGTCCACGTAAGCCAGGGCGAAGTCTTCCTTGCGGTCGATGAGCTCCTGGATGCGCTGGATGATGCTCGTGTTGCCCGGCAGCTTGGACAAGGGGTTGGCGTCCAGGCTGCGCATGGCCCGCGAGAGCGTGAGGCAGATGCGCGAGCGGATCTCGTCGGGATCGTAGGGCGCGATCAGGAAGTCGTCGCACTCGATGCGCCCGAAATCGACCCCCCTGGCCAGGTCCTCGCGCGTCAGGCAGAGGACCACGGGCAGCTGTCGGTAGACGTTCTCGCTCTTGACCAGGGCGGCCACCTCGCCGCCCGAGATGTCGGGAAGGTTGTAGTCCACAACGAGCAGGTCTGGCGGCTCGTTGAAGAGCGTCTCCACGGCCGTGCGGCCGCGCTCGAAGGAGACCCACTCCATCTCCTCGCTGCTCCACAGGGACTGCAGGAGGGTGCGCAGCTCGGGGTCGGGCGAGATGCAGAAGACCCGCTGCCGCCGCTGGAACCTGCACGCTGCCGGACACTCGCTCATCGATCGCCTCAGGAGAAGTTGAGGTCGGCCACGTCGACCAACTCTCGGCCCAGCGTGTCCATGATTTCCTCGAGGTCCTGCGTCTTGAGCTTCAGCTGACGCAGGGCTTCGGGCAGGAGCACGGGCACCTGGTCGTCGCCGCCGGAGCCGAACTCGAAGACGCGCACCAGGAAGTCGCCCACGTGGATCACGGCCGCGATGTCCGGATAGAGGGGCGCGAGCTGCGGCTTGTGGTGGTAGGACATGCCCTCCTTCAGGTTGGGGGGCAGGTGCCAGTTGTCGGCCAGCCAGGCGTTGATGCGGTCGTGGCCGAAGCCCATGACCAGCTTCTCGGCCTCGAAATAGGAGACGTCGCGTGCCTTCACGGTCTGCATGACCTGCTGCTCCATCTCCGGAAGCTGCACGGCCATGACCACCTTGCCCAGGTCGTGCAGCAGTCCGGCCACGGAATATTCCTCCGGGTCCTTGAAGCCGACCTTGCGCGCGATGCAGTTGCAGGCCAGGGCACAGCCCACGCTGTGCTCCCACAGCCCCTGCATGGCCTTGACCATCATGTCGAAGACCGAGGTGGAGATGATGATGCCGCGGATGACGTTGACGCCGAGCAGCACCAGCGCGTGCTGGACAGAACCGATGCGGCCCGGGAAGCCGTAGATGGGCGAGTTGACCATCTTCAGGACCTTGGCCGAGAGGACCTGGTCCGTGGAGATGATCTTGGCGATCTCCTCCATGGAGGACTCGGGGTTCTCGAGAAGCTCGGTGACCTTGTCCAGGACCTTGGGCAGCGTCGGCAGGCTCCGGACCTCCAGGACGACTTCCCTGGTATCGCTCTTCAGATCGCTGCTCATGCGCTCTTCCCGGCCTCGCCGGCCCCGGAGCCGGCAGCCGCCTTGCCCGCGCCCTTGGCCGCGCCTTCGGCGGCTGCCCGAATTTCAAAGTAGTGCTTGAGGAATTTCTTGACCCGCAGCATCCACTCGTTCCCGTCGTAGCGACGGAAGAGGTGGTCGATCCGCTTCAGGCGGTCGGCGGCCGAGGTGTTCACCCCCGCCTCGTCGAGCTGCACCGGGTTGCCCTCCACGGTGATGGTCTCGACGTTCATGTTCTCGAGCCTGAAGATGACCGAGTCCGTGAGCTCCGTGCCTTCGCCGACGATGACGATGCTGTTGTCCTTGAGCACCGCCTTGGCGAGAATCATGCCCGGAGCGGCGAGAGTGAGGGGAATCTTCTGCATGGTATCCGCAAGGCGCCCGTAAAATGCGCCGGGCTGCGGCCCGGGCGTCGTCCTTCTGGTTGCTGCATCACTGACGGCCTTGGCCGCAGTCTAAGGGAGAGAATAATACATGCCGGGCCATTGTCGCACAAGACCCTTGACCTCCAGTTCGACAAGGAGCCCGCAGGCCTCCCCGGCCGCGAGCCCCAGGGCGCGGGTCATGGCGTCTATGTGCATCCGCCCTGCGCCGGAGAGGAGATCGAGCAGCGCCCGGGCCGTGTCCGGCAGGGACGGGGCCGGGAGTTGCGCGTCGTCCGCGGCGGGCACCGCGTCCTGCTGCGGCTGCTCCTCGTCGGCCACATCCGCGGGAGGTTTCTGCGCCGATGCCGGACGTTCCGCCGGTGGCTTCACCAGGTCCCCCGACGGCGACACGGGGGAAGGCGCAGGGGAAGGCGGCGTCTCGGCCGCCGCGGCCAGGCGCGGCGCATCCACGAGATGGGCCAGCTGGTAGCGCAGCACGCCGAGCACGCTCTGCGCGTCGGCCACCGGGTGGGCGCCCTGGCCGAGCAGCTCGTTGCAGCCGGTGAAGGTGGGATCGTCGATGCGGCCGGGCAGGGCGAAGACCTCGCGCCCCTGCTCCATGCCCAGGCGGGCGGTGATCAGGCTGCCGCTGCCGGGAGCCGCCTCGACCACCCAGACGCCGAGCGAGAGCCCGGCGATGATCCGGTTGCGCACAGGAAAGTTCCTCGCCTCGGGCAGGGTTCCGGGTGCGTATTCCGTGACCACCGCTCCCTTGGCGCAGAGCGTTCGGTAAAGGTCGGCGTTGGTCTCGGGGTAGACCCGGTCCATGCCGCTGCCGAGCACCGCCACCGAGCCGCCCACACCGGCCAGACCGCCCAGGTGCGCCTGCCGGTCTATGCCGTAGGCCATGCCCGAGACGATGCACAGCCCGAACGAGGACATCTCCTCGCACACGCGCCGCGCAGTGGACAGGCCGTAGCGCGAGCACATGCGCGCGCCGACGACGGCCACGCAAGGGGCGGACAGGAGCGAGACGTCGCCGCGCACGTAGAGCAGCACGGGCGGGTCGGGAATCTCGCGCAGCAGCGGGGGGTAGCGCGTCTCGGCGATGGTCAGGGTGCGCAGGCCGAGCCGCTTGGCCGAGGCGTACTCCTCCTCTGCGGCGTCGCGCCAGACGCGTTCGGCAAAGGCCTTGGCCGCAGGAGCGCGTGCGAGCCTGCGCTCCGGCCACTCGCCCGCGTGCCGCGCGGCCTCGACCAGGCTGCCGTAGGCCGCGGCCAGGGCCTTGGCGCTCTTCGGACCTATGCCCGGAGTGTGCCTGAGCGCAAGGGCCGCCCGGTACTCGTCGTGCGCGCTCTCTGCCATGCGCCGTCCCGGATCGCCTGCTGCCCGTGGCGAGCGCGGCCTACTGGCCCAGTTCCTTGAGCTTGGCCCGGGCCAGGGGCGCGGCCTCGGCCTTGGGATACTCGTCCAGCAGGGCCTTCAGGTAGAAGACCGCGTTCTTCGGGTCCTGGAGCTTCTCGTAGGCGTAGGCGGTCTTGAGCAGGGCGTCCGGAGCCTTGGGGCTCTTGGGGAACTTCTGCAGGACTTCCTTGAAGGTCAGGATGGACTGGGCGTAGCGCTGCTCGCCGTAATAGGTCTCGCCCGTCCAGTACAGGGCGTTGGGCGCGTACTCGCCCTGCGGGTTGCTTTCGAGGTAGGAGGTGAAGTCGTCGCGCGCACTCGCGTACTTCTCGGCCATGATCAGCTTCACGCCGCGCTCGTAGAGCGCCTTGCCGTGCAGCTCGGGCGCCTTGGCGGCGGAAGACTTGGGTGCGGCCTCGGCCGGGCTCTCGGACGCTGCGCTCATGGAGGACGGAGGTTCGGGAACGGCCATGGGCTGGATGGTGTCGTCTGCGCCGGAAGATTCGCCCGTGTCCTCGGATTCGAGGTGGCGGAGCCGTTCCTCCACCTGGTTCAGCCGCTCCTCGAGCACGGAAAGGCGGGCCGTGACGTCCTTGGCGAACTTCTGTTGATCGGCTTCCTGCTGGCGCTCGGCCTCCTTGAACTGCAGGAAGTTCTCCTCGAGGTTCTGCAGCCGCCACTCGTCGCTCCCGGCAGCGGCGGAACAACCGCTGAGCAGAATCATCAGGCAGATCAACAGTCCGACTCGTCGCATCCTCGCCTCCGCGTTCGCATTTCCAGCCCGGTCTACCGTCAAAGGCATAGGCGTAAACGCCTTCTGAATCAAGTGCGCGGGCTGCCTTCCGGCTCGACGCGACCGCCTCTCCCTTGCGAAGCCCGGTCTTTTGAGGCAGAACGACCCCGAATCGATCCGCCGCGGCCCGCTTGGCACAGCGCCGGATCCGCCCTGGATGCAACACTCAGAACCGGAGGCAGGGAATGCCTTTTTCCAGTGCCGACGCGCTCATAGCAGCCAACGCGCTGCCGCTGTCGTTCAACCTGGTGCTCTCGCTCGCAGCCATCGGGCTGCCTCTGACCGAGGGCGTCAACGAGCTCCTGGCCCGTTCGCGCGGCCAGGTCTTCATCAAGAAATGCGCCCGCCAGACCACTCCCCTGGGGCTCGTCCTGGCGCTCTACTCCCTGCTCGTCTGCGGCGGGGCCGCCTACATGGTCGTGGCCCGCACGGGCGGCGGGGAGCTCGTCTCCCGTTTCGCCCTGCCGGTGCTCCTGCCGCTCGCCTGCTGGCTGGTGTTCTCCGCGCTGCACGCCCTGACCTGGGACAAGCTCAAGGGCGCACCCCTCGCGCACGCCTGGCTCGGCATCCTGTCCGGCCTGTGCGGCCTGGTCGGCGTGCACTCCGTGGCCGCCCTCATCCGGGCCTCCCTTGCCCCGGTGCACGCCGCGGGAAGCGAGATGCCCACCCTCGCCCAGCAGCTGCTGCCCCCGACCGGCGCCGCGCACTGGCCCCTGCTCGCGCAGTTCGTACTGCTCGCTCCCGCCGCGGCAGGCGCCCTCTCCCTGCTCTGGCTCCTCTTCCGCAGGCACCGCGACGACTGGGGCCGCGACTACTACACCTTCGCCATGCGCCTGTGCGCTCGCTGGGCAGGCGTCTTCCTGCTTTTCTCCATCCTCGTCCAGGTCTGGCTGGTCCTCTCGCTGCGCGTCCTGCCGCCCGCCTCGCTGATGCGTCCCGAGCAAGCCGGTCCGTGGATCGCGGGGCAGATCCTGGGGCTGGTCGCGGCATGGCTGCTCCTGCGCCTCTCCAAGAGCGAGACTCCGCTGCGCGGCAAGGCCGAGGTCGCGGGCGCCCTGCTCTGCCTCTGGCTCATGGCCGCAGGCACGGTCTTCGCCGTGCTCAAGTTCCTGCTCGTGAGCTTCTAGCGCCCCCAAGGCCCTGCGCCGCCACTGAAAAAGGCCCG
>NZ_ATHV01000045.1 GCF_000422205.1 Desulfovibrio sp. X2 | reverse complement strand
GAGGCTGAGCCTCGCGCAGGGGGGGTCCAGGGAGGGGGCGCACAGCCCCCTCCCTGGCCGCCGGAGGCCTCTTCCGCCGACCGGCCCGGGCGCGGCTTTACGCGTTGCCGGTGGTGGTGGCGGTGCGGCGGCGGCGGGATCTGACGCAGCGGCGGCGGCGCCGCTTGAGCCAGTCGGAGACCTCGTCGGGCAGGGCCTTCCAGACGCCTCTGCCGCCGTCCTGCCAGGCGGGCAGGCCGTGCTTCTCGGCGAGTTCGGGGATGGAGTTGTAGCCCACGCCGATGGCCTGGGCGATGGCCTTGCGGCCGATGAGCAGGATGGGCATGGTCATGCCCTCACCCAGAGCACGCCGAGCCGGTCGCGGTCGCG
Organism: Desulfovibrio sp. X2; assembly: GCF_000422205.1. Taxonomy (NCBI): domain Bacteria; kingdom Pseudomonadati; phylum Thermodesulfobacteriota; class Desulfovibrionia; order Desulfovibrionales; family Desulfovibrionaceae; genus Desulfovibrio; species Desulfovibrio sp. X2. The sequence continues at coordinate 6,717 of NZ_ATHV01000045.1, read as the reverse complement.
GTTGCGGAATCCCAGATGCAGCCATGGCACGTCCTCCTCGACCACGGTTATGTGTTTGAAGGTCTCGTGGTCCGGTTCTGCGCGGATGGCGGCGCGGACTTCGTCCACGCCCGCGCGAAGCGGCACGAGGTCTGCGGCGCGGCCGAACTTGTGGTCGGAAAGTGCGGCGCCGGTAGTGCAGTCGTGGGGCCTGAGGCCCCTGTATCTGTTGTGCCCGCCGCTTCGCCAGTCGTTGCAGGCGATGGGGCCGAAGCGTTCGCGCAGGGCGTCCAGGGTCCAGAGCATGCGCGGTTCGAGCAGCCCCCAGAGGACGTCCTCGGGGTGCGCGGCCAGGAGCTCGGGGGGCACCAGTTCCTCGAGCGCGAAGTGGCTCGGGCGGTAGCCGGTCATGACGCCCTCCCGGCCGGGGCGGCGTCGCGGGCGATCATGCCGCGCAGGGCCTGGGGCATGGCCACGGCGTCCGCGCGGGCCCGGGCCATGGCGTCCAGGAAGGGATCGGGTCCCTTCGGGGCCAGGGGCGCGGGCGCGGCGGCCGGGAGCGGGGCGTCTGGCTCGTCCTCGAAGCGGCGTCCGGCGAGCCAGCCGCGCGCCATCTTGGGCGTGCGGCCGCGGGCCAGGAGCGCGGGCCGTTCGGCCGCCTCGCGCCGGGCGGCCGCGAGGATGCGGGCGAAGAGCCCGTCGGCCACAGGCTCGAGGGCGGCCCAGGCCTCGGCGGCCTCCGCGCGGCCCTTCCTGTAGCCGAAGGCCTGCCAGAAGGCCTGGAAGCGTTCAAGCGCCGGACCGGAGAGCGGAGCGCCCGGGCGGGCATGGGGTTTTCCCTGCCCGAAACCGCGGGAGACCGCGCGCGCGGCGGCGTCCGCCGCCGTTTCTTCTGCCGCGCAAGAGGCGGCAGGGGTGTCGGGCAGGGAAGGCGGGTCGGCGCTCATGGGGTTCTCGCCTTCTGTCTCTTCTCTTCCTTCTTCATATGCGGTCGCCGGTGCGTCGGCGGCCGGTCGGCGGCCGGTCGGCAGCGGGCCGCGCGCCTGGTAGATCTCCCAGTTGGTCAGGGTCAGCAGGGAGTAGCGGCTGGTCGCCTGGACGGTCAGGCAGCCGCCCTTGGCCAGCGCGGCCAGGACCGTGCGCACGCTGCGCTCGCTCATGTTCCACTGCTCGGCCAGATGCGAGCGGGCGGCCAGGAGCTGCCCGGGCCTGAGCGTCACACGTCTGCCGCCGCAGTAGACCGACTGCTGCCTGTGCACGGCGTGGCAGAGCAGCCAGGTCCAGGCGGCCCAGAGCTTGTGGTTGCGGTGCATCCCCGAATCGAAGGCTTTGCGCCAGAACTTGATGAATCCCCTGTGCATGAGGCCTCTCCCCCCACGTGCCGCGCGAGCGGCGCTTGGCGGTCCCCGAGAAGGAGCCGGGGCCGCCGTTGAACATGCGGCCGCCCAGGGGGCGGCCGGTGCGCTTCGGCTGCCGCGCCCGGAACCGTGGGCGCTGCCGGTAGGGCGCGTGCATGTCCGAGACAATTTATTCGATTGAATCGAAGATATCAAGTGCAATGTTCTGAAAACTAGAGTATCAATTTCGTCCAAATCATGCTAGGGAGTGCCTATGTACGACCTCACCACGGGCAAGATCTTCGGCGCGGCGCTCAAGCACGTGCTGCGCGAGCAGCCGCGCGGCACCCAGGCCAGGCTCGCGGAGGCGATGAACAAGGAGTCCTCCTACATCGCCGACATCAAGCAGGGCCGGGGCGGCGGCACGGAGGAGACGCGGCGCTACATCGCCAGCTTCCTGAACGTGCCCTACGAGGAGATGCTGGCCATCGGCCGGGCCATCCTGCGCGGGGAGGAGAGCGCCCCCTCGTTCCGCATGCCGGAGCCCTCGCCCCCCTACGGGGCCGACGGGCTGACCACCGTGCCCTTCCTGGAGGCGGTGCCCGCCATGGGCGGCGAGAGCCAGCGCCTCTCGCGCCAGGCCCGCTCGCACCTCGCCTTCCGCACGGACTGGCTGCGCACCAAGGGCAACCCGGAGCGCATGGTCGTGGTCCGGGCGGACGGGGACTCCATGCACCCGACCATCCAGGACGGCTCCATCGTGCTCTGCGACGAGTCGCGCACCGAGTTCGCGGACGGCCGCATCTTCCTCGTCGAGCTCGGCGACGGCATCGTCATCAAGCGGCTGCGCTCGGGGCCGGACGGCCCGGTCATCGTCTCGGACAACGGCAACGTGGAGACGCCGGTGCGCCCGGGCGAGCATTTCCGCATCCGCGCCCGCTGCGTCTGGACCGCGCGCGAGCTGGACTGATCCGGGCCGCGCCGGGGCCGGCCGCCCGGACGCGCCTGCACCGCCCGCTTCGTCTTCGCCCCTTCGCCGCTGTCTCGGGAGGCGGACGCGCCCTTCTGCCGTTTCCACGATCCAGCCTGCGCGAAGCTCGAACTGACCTTGACATTAGTTCTACATTGTAGAATATTGTCGGCAACGCGATCACCCCCGGAGGCCGACATGTCCCTCTACCTGGCCCGCGATGCCGACGGCGGGCTGCGCCTGCACCCCGCGCTGCCTGAGCGCAACCGGGACCTGGGCCTGTGGGAGACCGGGGAGGAGGCCACCGAGCTGCCCCGGGCCGCTTTCCCGGGGCTTCGCTGGGACGGCGAGCCCCTGCCCGTGGCATTGCGTCCCCTGGCCGCCCTGCCGCCCGAGCCCGAGCCCGAGGCCGGGCTCCTTTCTTCCCGGGCAAAGGGCCGGTGCCCTGCCGCGCGGGCGCTGCGCCTGCCCGCGCGCAAAGCGCTCCCGTCCCCGTCGTCCCCGTCGTCCCCGTCGTCCGCGGCCCGGCCGCTTCCGCCGGTTCCGGCCTCCCCGTTCCCGTCCACCCCGGAGCGGACCTAGCTCCCCGCTCCGGGGCCGGTCGCCGCGCTCCCGCGTTCCCGCGGTCCGCGCAGCCCGTCCCGCGTTCTGTCCCCGAAATCCCTGCCGCGCCCCGACTTGACCGGAACGGCCGGAAGGCGGCGCCGCATATCGCCTGGCGCGCGTACCTCCGGGGCGGCGCGCCTGGAACCCGGGCCCTTCCGGCCGGGATATGCGCTTGTGGCATGGGCGTGTTCGCGTATGCTGGCGCGTGGTGGAGAATTCCCGACTCGTCCCGCGGCATCCCGGCGGCGCCGCTGCGCCGTCCCTTCGGGCCTCCGCCGCAGGCGCCTCGGCGCGTTCGGCCGCACGGCCCGCCCGGGGATTTTCCGTTCGCCTGCCGCCCAAAGCCGCGGGCAAACCCAGGAGGAGATTGCCATGAAGAGCACGAACGAAGTGGCCAGGATCTTTGCCGAGCGGCTGACCTCGCGTGACCTGCGGGGATTTGCGGAACTGTTCGCGGACGAGTTCGACTGGTACGTGCCGGGCGAGCCGGTGCTGCCCTGGGCGGGCAGGCGGCGGACCCGGGCGGAGATGGAGGCCTTTTTCCAGGAGTTGTGGCCCCTGACCGTTTCCGACCAGATGCGCCTGGCCGTGACCCAGGTGCTGGCCCAGGACAAGGATGCCGTGGTGCTCGGCCGCTTCAGCCACGTGGCGGGCAAGACGGACAAGCGCTTCACCCTGGACCTGGCCTTCCACATCCAGGTCGAGGGCGGCAGGATCACGCGCCTGCGCCTGTACGAGGACACCCTGGGCGCGGCCGCGGAGCTGGGGCTCCTGGACCTGCCGTGTCCGCCCTCGACCAGGGGCTGAGGCCGCGGGTCTCCCCGCTGCCCGGCCCCCGGCCTGAAGGCGCGGCCTGAGGTTACGGCCTGAAGCTGCGGCCCGACGGCCGGGAGGGCGGCGCGCGGCCTTTTCCCGTGTCGGGGGTGTCCCGTTCCCCCCCCGCATCCCCGCACGACATCCGGCTCCAGGCATGCGGCGGGCTCCTGTCCGCCCGCATGCCGCCCGCATACCGCCCGCATTGCCCCTTGCCCCAGGAATTCCCGGCCTTGTCGCCGCTGTCCCGCCACGCGGGCGCCGCAAATCCGTTCACCCGTTCACGATGCTTCCGGATTTTCGCGGAACAGTGTCCGTAAAAGCCTGTGTTCCCGGAATTCCGGATGATTCCGCGGTGATTGGTTATTTTTGTTGGGAAATTTTTCACATGCCCTCCTCTCCTATAGCCATCCATTTGCCCGATAGTGTACAAAGAATATAGTCAACGCTCCGGATTACCCGCCGAAATCGCCGGGGTTTTCCGCATTCGCCGCGGCGGCACCAGGTGCCGCCGCCAAAGGGGGTCTCATCGTGGGCATCAGGCTGAAATTCCTTCTGCCGCTGCTTATTTCCGTGCTGGTCCTGGGAACGGCCAGCTACATCGTGGTCAACCGGCAGCTGGACGATCTCGCGTCCATGACCGTGCACGACCGGGTGGCGGCCAAGGCCGCCGAGGTGCAGAACGGCATCGACCAGGCCGCGGACTCGGCGCTCGAGCTGGCCGCCTCCTTCTCCCAGCTTCCGGACGTCATCGACGCCTACCGCACGGCGCTTTCGGGCAACATCGACGACGAGAACGACCCCCAGGCGCAGGCCGCGCGCGAGATGCTCCGCGCCAAGCTCTCCGGGGCCGCCAGCGGCTACAAGGCGATCATGGGCAAGGACCTGGAGCTGCACTTCCACCTGTCCAACGCCAGAAGCCTCGTGCGCCTGTGGCGCAAGAAGAACAGCAAGGTCGACGGCAAGTGGGTCGACGTCTCCGACGACCTCAAGTCCTTCAGGCCCACGGTCGTGGAGGTCAACAAGACCGGCAGGCCGGTCAAGGGCATCGAGGTCGGGCGCGGCGGCTTCGCCATCCGCGGCCTGGCCCCGGTCATGGACGAGAACGGCAAGCAGCTCGGCTCGGTCGAGGCCCTGGCGAGCTTCGACAAGGTGCTCGAGAACGCCGCGGGCAAGGACGGCAAGAGCCTGCTCCTGTACATGAACTCCAGCCTGCTCTCCATCGCCACCCGCCTGCAGGACCCGAGCAAGAACCCCGTGCTGGACGGCAAGTTCGTCCTCGTCTCCGGCGGCGTCGACTCCCCGGCCGCCAAGCTCGTGGACGTCGGCCTGCTTACGCGCGGCGCCCAGGACCTCTCCGTCGAGAACAAGGGCTCCACGGGCCTCGCCGCGTTCCCCATCAAGGACTTCAAGGGCGACCAGATCGGCGTGGTGGTCTATTCGCTGGACCTCGCCCCGGTCCAGGGAATCATGGGCGACGTGAGCAAGGTCCTGGTGGGCGTGCTCCTGGCCGTGCTCCTCGTGCCCGGCATCATGGTCTGGCTGCTCGTGGGCGGCTACGTCGTCCGCCCGGTGAACGGCATCGTCGGCCTGATCAAGGACATCGCCCAGGACAAGGCCGACCTCAAGCAGGAGCTGGCCGTGCGCCAGAACGACGAGATCGGCGACCTGGCCACCTGGTTCAACCGGCTGATGAAGAAGATCGACAACATCATGTGCGAGGCCGAGGGCTACGTGAACATGCTGAACGCCGTGCCCGACCCCATCTTCGCCGTGGACGACGACTACAAGATGCTCATGGCCAACACGGCCACCGAGAAGCTGCTGGGCCACTCCATGGCCGAGCTGAAGCAGTACCGCTGCGCCGACCTCTTCAAGACCCCGGCCTGCGGCACCGAGAACTGCCCCATCCACCAGGCCAAGAAGATCCAGGGCTCCTTCGAGGCGGAGATCATCAACATCGGCACGCCCGAGAAGCCGCACTACATCAACCCCATGGGCGACGTGGTCAAGGACTGCCACGGCAACAAGGTCGGCTACGTGGAGGTCGCGCGCGACGTGACCGACATGGTCCTGCAGGAGGACGTCCTCAAGCAGAACATGGAGCGCGTGGAGCGCATCAACGCCCAGACCTCCGAGGCCGCCGTGCACGTGGCCTCCACGGCCGAGCACCTGTCCGCCGCCTTCACCCAGATCGTGGCGGGCTCCGGACGCCAGCGCGACCACATCATGAGCACGGCCAGCGCCATGAACGAGATGAACTCCACGGTCATGGAGGTGGCCAAGAACGCCGCCGAGACCGCCGAGTTCGCGGGCGACGCCCGCACCCGCGCCGAGGCGGGCGCCAAGATCGTGGCCGACGCCGTGACCGCCATCGCCCAGGTGCGCGAGCAGGCCCTGGCCATGAAGGCGGGCATGGGCGAGCTCGGCAAGCAGGCCGAGGGCATCGGCCGGATCATGAACGTGATCACCGACATCGCGGACCAGACCAACCTGCTGGCGCTGAACGCGGCCATCGAGGCGGCGCGCGCGGGCGACGCGGGCCGCGGCTTCGCCGTGGTCGCGGACGAGGTGAGAAAGCTGGCCGAGAAGACCATGACCGCCACCAAGGAGGTCGGCGAGGCCATCAAGTCCATCCAGGACGGGGCGCGCCGCAACGTGAACGACGTGGAAGGCGCGGCCAAGGCCGTGGAACGCGCCACGGAGCTGGCCTCCAAGTCCGGTGAGGCCCTGGGCGAGATCGTGCGCCTCGTGAGCCAGACCACGGACCGCGTGCACTCCATCGCCTCGGCCGCGGAGCAGCAGTCCGCCACCTCCGAGGAGATCAACCGCAGCATCGCGGACATCTCGCGCATCGCGGACGAGACCACCCAGGCCGTGGACAGCTCGTCGAGCGACGTGAACACCCTGGCGGACCTGGCCAAGAACCTGAAGGACGTGGCCGGGTAGGGAACCGCAGGAAGACGCCGGGGGAGGCTGCGGCCTCCCCGGGCCTTGCCCGAAAACGAAGCG
>NZ_ATHV01000044.1 GCF_000422205.1 Desulfovibrio sp. X2 | reverse complement strand
CCACGCCCAGGTCGCCCGTGTTCATGGGCCCTGCGTGCCGCGTGCGAAGCGGGTCCAGGCTCAGCCTGGCGCGGGAGGGTCCAGGGAGGGGCGCGCAGCCCCTCCCTGGCCGCCGGAGGCATTCTGTCTTCGGCTGTCTTCTAGATATGTCCGGGCGAGATGCCTGCCTCTTCAATACGCGAGGATTCGGAGTCTTCGCGGCGACGCCGCAGATGGCGTTTTTTCAGCGGCCTAAAGATGTCCGGGAGAGATGCCTGCCTTCTTCAGCAGGGCATAGAGGTGGGACTTGGAGACGCCGGAGCGTTCGATCATGGCGTCGACGTCGCCGTTGGTCTCGCGGGCGAGGGCTTTGAGGTAGCGGCGTTCCATCTCGTCCTTGAAGACGCGCAGCGGCAGGGAGGTGTCCACCGCGCCCGGCCGGGCGCCGAAGCCGTTGTCGTCGCGCGGCAGGGCCTGTCCGGCCTCGCCGTGTCGGCCCTTGGCGATGTTGGCGCGGGCCAGGGCCACGCGCACCTCCTGGGGCAGGTGGCGGGCGTAGAGGATCTCGGTGCCGCCCGCGGCGTGGAAGGCGGTCTCGAGCACGGCGAAAAGCTCGCGCACGTTGCCGGGCCAGGGGTAGGCGGCCAGAGCCTGGAAGAATTCGGGATCGTAGCGCTTGGCGGGCAGGGAGTTCTGCTCGCACAGGGCGGAGATCTTGTACATGGTCAGCAGCTTCACGTCCGCGGTGCGTTCGCGCAGGGGGGGCAGGCTGATGACGAAGGTCTTGAGGCGGAAGTAGAGGTCCTGGCGGAAGGCGCCTTCCTCGACCATGGCTTCGAGGTCGCGGTTGGTGGCGGCGATGAGGCGGAAGTCGCTGGCCTCCTCGCGCATGCCGCCCACGGGGCGGAAGCGGCGTTCCTGGAGCACGCGCAGGAAGGACTTCTGCAGGGCCAGGGACATCTCGCCGACCTCGTCGAGGAAGAGGGTGCCGGTGTTGGCCAGGGCCACGAGGCCGGTGCGGTCGGCGCTGGCGCCGGTGAAGGAGCCTTTCTTGTGGCCGAAGAGGGCGCTCTCCACGAGGTTTTCGGTGAGCGAGGCGCAGTCGATGACCACGAAGGGGCCATCCTTGCGCTCGGAGTTGGCGTGGATGGTGCGGGCGAAGAGTTCCTTGCCGGTGCCGGTCTCGCCGGTGATGAGCACGGAGGCGTTGGTGTGGGCGGCACGGGCGATCTCCTCGTAGCAGCTCTTCATGCGCTGCGAGAGTCCGACCACGCCTTCGAGGTCGACCTCCACGGGCGGCTGGGCGGCCATCTTCTCCTGGCGGTAGAGCAGGGCGCGTTCGAGGGAGAGCATGGTGTCGCGGATGGGGGTGGGCTTGACGAGGTAGTCCCAGACGCCTTCCTGGATGGCGAGCTCGGCGCCGTCCGGGTCTCCCTGGCCGGTGAGGATGATGACCTCGGGCGCGCCGGGCAGGGATTTTATGCGCGGCAGGGCGTCCAGGCCGTTGCCGTCGGGCAGGCTGATGTCCAGGAAGACCACGTCCACGCCGCCGTGCTCCACCTCGGCCAGGCCGAGGGCCAGGGTCGGGGCGACCAGGGCGGTGTGGTGCATGCGCTCGATGATGCGGCGCATGGTTTCGAGGATGCGTTCGTCGTCGTCTATGACCAGGATGTTCGCCATGCGTCACTTCCGTTCGGCGGCCGGGGCCGGGCCGTCCAGTACCTGCCCCAGGGCGCGGGAGAGATCCGAGGCATTGTACGGTTTGGGGAGCACGAGCCGGATGGAGGGCGCGCGCACCGCGGCGTCCACCGCTCCGCGGCGGCCGGAGACCATGACCACGGGCAGTCCGGGCGCGATCTGGGCCAGGTTGCGGGCGAACTCCACGCCGTCCACCTCGGGCATGTCGTAGTCGGTGATGACCACGTCGAAGGGCCGCTCGGTGCGGGCCAGGGCGTCCAGGGCCTCGTGGGCGTCGCGCGCGGGGGTCACGGCGTAGCCGAGGCGTTCCAGCGCCTTGGGCACGGTCATGAGCTGGTCCGGGTTGTCCTCGACGAAGAGCACGTGCTCGGTGCCGGGCCTGGGGGAGGAGGGCGCGTCCTCGTCTTCTCCGGGCGCGCTCATGCAGGCGGCGATGCAGGGCAGCCAGACCTCGAAGCGCGCGCCCTCGCCCGGCGGGCTCGAGAGGATGACGGCGCCCTTGTGCGCGGCGATGATGCCCTGGACCACGGCCAGGCCGAGGCCGGTGCCTTCGCCCTTGCCCTTGGTGGTGAAGAAGGGGTCGAAGATCTTGTCGCGGATGGAGGCCGGGATGCCGGGGCCGGTGTCGCCGACCGCGAGCATGAGGTAGTCGCCCGGGGGCAGGCTCGGGGCCTCGGGGTGGATCTGCGCCAGGTGGTGGTGGGCGAGCCCCACGGAGAGGATGCCGCCCGTCTCGCGCATGGCCTGGAAGGCGTTGGTGCACAGGTTCATGACCACCTGGTGGATCTGGGTGGGGTTGGCGAGGCTGGTGGCGTGGCCCGGCTCGATCTCCTCGGAGAGGCGGATGTTGCCCGGCAGGGAGGCGCGCAGGAGGTTCAGGGCCTCGCGCACGGCCTGGGCGATGTCCACGGGGCGGAAGCCCTCGCGCGAGGGGCGCGAGTAGGTGTGCATCTGCGAGACGAGGCGCGAGCCGCGCTGCGCGGCGCGGAGCGAGCGGGCGATGTCGCGGGTGGCTTCGGTGTCCTTGGGCAGGTCGAGGAGGGCGAGCTCCGCGGAGTTGATGATGGTGGTCAGGATGTTGTTGAAGTCGTGGGCGATGCCCGAGACGAAGGTGCCGAGCGCCTCCATCTTCTGCGACTGGATGAGCTGGCGCTCGAGGCTCAGGCGGCCGGAGATGTCCTCGGCCGTGGAGAGCACGCCCACGACCTGGCCCTTGTGGTCGCTCAGGGGGACCTTGGAGACCTTGAGCACGGCCACGGAGCCGTCGGCGCGCTCGAGCTCCCAGGTCATGCGCGCCGGGCCCTGGCCCGAGACGAGCACTCCCTGGTCCGCGTCGTCGCCGCGCTGGGCGTGCTCGTCGAGGTCGATGAGGTCGCGGTTGGTGAGGCCGATGACCTGGGTCACGTCGCCCAGGCCGAAGAAGTCGACGAAGGACTTGTTGGCCCCCATGTAGCGGCCCTTGGTGTCCTTCCAGTAGACGAGCTGGGGTATGGTGTCGAGGAGGAGCTGCATGAAGGTCAGCTGCTCCTTGACCTGGGTCTCGGCGCGGCGGCGCTTGGCGTTGATCAGGATGAGCTGCACGAGGATGGCGCTCATGATCATGAGCGAGGCGATGATGGTCCAGAAGACGGGCTTCTGCAGCTCGTAGAAGGGCGCGGGCTCGTTGATGAAGACGCTGCCCGCGGGCAGCAGGCGCGTGGGGATGCCCAGGCGCTTGAGCACCAGCCAGTCGAAGATGTACTCGTCCTGCGGCTCGGTGTTGATGGGGATGTTCCTGGGGTTCGCGCCGTTCAGGATGTCGATGACCGTGCGCGCGGCGGCCTCGCCGTGGCGCACGCCGGAGAGCAGCTTGCCGCCCACGATGCCGTGGCCGAGCATGAACATCCAGGCGCTGTACACGGGTCCCTTGAAGCGGCGGGAGACGAAGGCGGTGATCTCCTCGGTGGAGTAGGAGTAGCCCTGCTCGTCCATGTAGAAGGGCACGAGGAAGATGATGGCGTCGTCGCCCACGGCGGCGGCCTTCCTGCCTATCTCGGCCATGCTGTGCACGATCTCGAAGTCGAAGTCGAAGCGCTTCTCGAAGGCGGGCATGGCCTGGCGGAACTGGGCCATGATGGCCTTGGAGGTCACGGCCTCGTCCGAGATGACCACGCAGCGCCTGCGCGTGGGGTGCAGCCGCGCGGCCAGGGCGAGGTTGGCGGCGATGTCCGGGTTCTCCACTAGTCCGGTGAAGGGCAGCCCCTTGATGCGATCGGGCTTGAAGTCGTTCACGCCGCAGAAGACCACGGGCACGCCCGGGAAGAGCTTGGGCTGCTGCTCGATCATGAAGTCGTAGGCGTCGTTGTCCGAGACGATGATGGCGTCGAGGTGGGTCTTGGCGAACTTGGCGGCCAGGAGCTTGGCCAGGAGCATGGCCTTGTCCGGGCCGGGGTGCTTCTTGGCGTCCAGGTACTCGACCTGCAGGTCGATGTCGTAGGGCGCCTTGTCGAGCCCCAGGCGCACGCCCTCGAGGATGTGATCCGACCAGGAATAGCCGTTCTGGTAGCTGTTCAGGTAGAGGACCTGGCGCTTGGGCGTGGACAGGTAGCGCTCCTCGTCCGCATCGCTGAACCCTGCCTGCCCGGGCCGCTGCGCGATGGCGTGCTCGGCGGCGTGGACGGGGTGCAGCGGCCGGGATGCGGCCAGGGCCGCCAGACAGACGACCAGGAGACAGAGAGCGCGCGAAAACAGTTTCATCGTCTTGGCGTATACCACTTTTCCCAGGTTTTTCCGACCGATCAGGGCCTGGATACCGGACGCGGGGAAAAATGCAAGCGGCCCCCCGTCTGCATCCCCGGTCCGGCGCGGGGGGGCCGTCTTCCGGTCCGCTTTCCGGCATTCCGGAAAAGCGGTCCTGTTTTACGGAATTTAAGAATGCTTTTTATTTTGGCAAGATATGCCGACTCCGCGTTCCTGGCCCCTCTCGACCGATCAACACGAGAGCGCCGTATTTTCTTGACAATACAGCGATAAGTCCGGTTTAAACTAAGGTAAGCCCGCTTCTCCATTTTTTCTCCGCTATTCCGGAATCGGACACCCTGCGGCCCCTCCTCCTGCGGCCCACTCTCCTGTTGAAAGCCCGTGATAATTCTGTAACCTAGCGGACCAGTGCCATGGCATGTTTCTTGTTTAAGCTTTGACCGGATCACTTCGCGCGCGTGGCGGGCGCGTGCCGGACGCGAGCCGGCCGAAGTTCGAACCAATCCTGGCCGGGGATCCCCCCGGCCGACTCGGAAGGAGAACACTGATGTCTAAGAAGAAGATGACAGTCGACGGAAACACCGCGACCGCCTACGTGGCCTACGCCCTGAGCGAGACCACGGCCATCTACCCCATCACCCCGTCCTCGACGATGGGCGAGGTGTGCGACGACTGGGCAGCCCAGAAGCGCAAGAACGCCTGGGGCGAAGTCCTGGCCGTGCGCGAGATGCAGTCCGAGGCCGGCGCCGCCGGCGCCGTGCACGGCTCCCTCGCCGCCGGCGCCCTGACCTCGACGTTCACCGCGTCGCAGGGCCTGCTGCTGATGATTCCCAACATGTACAAGATTTCCGGCGAGCTGCTGCCCGGCGTGTTCCACGTCTCGGCCCGCGCCATCGCCGCGCACGCCCTGTCGATCTTCGGTGATCACCAGGACATCTACGCGACGCGCCAGACCGGCTTCGCCATGCTGGCCTCCAACTCCGTCCAGGAAGCCCACGACATGGCCCTGGTCGCCCACCTCGCGGCCATCGAGACCAGCGTGCCCTTCCTGCACTTCTTCGACGGCTTCCGGACCTCGCACGAGATCCAGAAGATCGAGGTCCTGCCCTACGAGGACATGCTCGGCCTGGTGAACCAGGAGGCCCTGGCCCGCTACCGCGCCCGCGCCATGAACCCCGAGCATCCGAACATCCGCGGCACCGCGCAGAACCCCGACGTCTACTTCCAGGGCCGTGAGGCCTCCAACCCGTACTACCTGAATGTCCCGGCCGTGGTCTCCTCCTACATGGAGAAGGTCGCCGCCCTGACCGGCCGCCACTACAAGCTCTTCGACTACGTGGGCCACGCCGAGGCGGACCGCGTGATCATCTGCATGGGCAGCGGCTGCGAGGCCATCGAGGAGGTCGTGAACCACCTCCAGGCCAAGGGCGAGAAGATCGGCCTGATCAAGGTCCACCTCTACCGTCCCTTCAGCGCCGAGGCCCTGTTCTCGGTCCTGCCGGCCACGGCCAAGACCGTCACCGTGCTCGACCGCACCAAGGAGCCGGGCTCGCTCGGCGATCCGCTCTACCTCGACGTCTGCGCCGCGGCCGTCGAGCGCGGCCTCTCCGGCGTGAAGTTCCTGGCCGGCCGCTACGGCCTGGGCTCCAAGGAGTTCACCCCGGCCATGGTCAAGGCCGTGTACGACAACATGTCCGCGGCCGCTCCCAAGAACCACTTCACCGTGGGCATCGAGGACGACGTCACCGGCACCTCCCTGCCCGTGGACGCCTCCTTCCCGGACACCACCCCGGCCGGCACCATCCAGTGCATGTTCTGGGGCCTGGGCGCCGACGGCACCGTGGGCGCGAACAAGCAGGCCATCAAGATCATCGGCGAGGCCACCGACCTCTACGTGCAGGCGTACTTCGCCTACGACTCCAAGAAGTCCGGCGGCATCACCATCTCCCACCTGCGCTTCGGCAAGGCCCCGATCCAGTCCACCTACCTGGTGACCAGCGCCGACTACGTGGCCTGCCACAACCCGGCCTACGTGACCGCCTACGACCTGCTCGAGGGCATCAAGGACGGCGGCACCTTCGTGCTCAACTCCCCCTGGTCCCTGGCCGAGATGGAAGAGCACCTGCCCGGCGCCATGAAGCGCCAGATCGCCGCCAAGAAGCTCAAGTTCTACACCATCGACGCGGTCAAGATCGCCCAGGAAGTGGGCCTCGGCGGCCGCATCAACATGATCATGCAGACCGCCTTCTTCAAGCAGGCGGGCGTCATTCCCTTCGAGCAGGCCGTGGCCATGCTCAAGGACTCCATCAAGAAGGCCTACGGCAAGAAGGGCGAGAAGATCGTCTCCATGAACGTGGCCGCCGTGGACAAGGCCATCGAGGCCCTCGAGCCCGTGGCCTACCCCGAGTCCTGGGCCACCGCCGCCGACACGGCCGCGCCCGTGCGCAACGAGCCGGAGTTCGTCTCCAAGGTCATGCGTCCCATGCTGGCCCAGCAGGGCGACAAGCTGCCCGTCTCGGCCTTCTCCGTGGACGGCACCATGCCCTCGGGCACCACGCAGTACGAGAAGCGCGGCGTGGCCATCAAGGTCCCCGAGTGGATCAAGGAAAACTGCATCCAGTGCAACCAGTGCGCCTTCGTCTGCCCGCACTCCGCGCTCCTGGCGGTCCTCGGCACTGACGCCGAGCTCAAGGGCGCCCCGGCGGCCTTCGAGACCGTCGAGGCCAAGGGCAAGGAGCTGAAGGGCATGAAGTACCGCATGCAGGTCGACACCCTCGACTGCATGGGCTGCGGCAACTGCGCCGACATCTGCCCGGCCAAGGACAAGGCCCTGGTCATGAAGCCCCTGGCCAGCCAGACCGACGCCCAGGTGCCCAACTACGACTTCGCCGTCTCCGTGCCCCTGAAGGACTCCCTGCTCTCCCGCTCCACGGTCAAGGGCAGCCAGTTCCAGAAGCCGCTCATGGAGTTCTCCGGCGCCTGCGCGGGCTGCGGCGAGACGCCGTACGTGCGCGTCCTGACCCAGCTCTTCGGCGAGCGCATGATGGTCGCCAACGCCACGGGCTGCTCCTCCATCTGGGGCGCCTCGGCTCCGGCCATCCCCTACACCGTGAACAAGGACGGCCACGGCCCGGCCTGGGGCAACTCGCTCTTCGAGGACGCGGCCGAGTTCGGCTTCGGCATGGCCATGGGCACCCGCCAGCGCCGCGAGAAGCTGGCCCTGCGCATGCAGGAGGCCATCGCCGCGGGCGTCTCCGACGAGCTCAAGGAGGCCATGCTGGCCTGGATCAACGGCAAGGACTACGCCGACGCCTCCAAGGCCGCCGGAGACAAGCTGAAGGCCCTGCTGCCCGCCGAGACCTCCCCGATCTGCAAGGAGATCGCCGCCCAGGCCGACCTCCTCACCAAGAAGTCCGTGTGGATCTTCGGCGGTGACGGCTGGGCCTACGACATCGGCTACGGCGGCGTGGACCACGTCCTCGCCTCGGGCGAGGACGTGAACATCCTCGTCATGGACACCGAGGTCTACTCCAACACCGGCGGCCAGTCCTCCAAGGCCACCCCGACCGGCGCGGTGGCGAAGTTCGCCGCCTCCGGCAAGCAGGTGCGCAAGAAGGACCTGGCCCGCATGGCCATGACCTACGGCTACGTCTACGTGGCCTCCGTGGGCATGGGCGCCAACAAGAACCAGCTGCTCAAGGCCTTTGCCGAGGCCGAGAGCTACAAGGGCCCGTCCCTGATCATCGCGTACGCCCCGTGCATCAACCAGGGCATCCGCAAGGGCATGGGCAAGACCCAGGAAGAGACCAAGCTGGCCGTGGATTCCGGCTACTGGCCGCTCTTCCGCTACGATCCGCGCCGCGCGGGCAAGGGCGAGAACCCCCTGGTGATCGACTCCAAGGCCCCGGACGGCACGGTCAAGGACTTCCTCTCCGGTGAGAACCGCTTCGCCATGCTGGAGAAGTCGGCCCCCGAGGAGGCCAAGATCCTGCGTCAGGCCATCGAGAACGAGGTCAACGAACGTTGGCGCATCCTGAATCTGATGGCAGATCAGAACCCCTACACCGCGGAAGAGGTCGCCCCGCTTCCGCAGTGCGTGCTGTCCGATACGGCCGAGCATGTTCGCCCCACCGCCGGGGGCGAGCCCTGCGACGCCGGCCTCGGCGGCTAATACAGGGGGGAATCGGCCGGGGTCGCAAGGCCCCGGCCGCATTCCTCGAAAGACCGGTTTCAGGGACAGAGGAGGTCCCCCCACGCGCCAGTCGGACAACGGCGCCGGGGGGAGAATGCGGCCGAGCCGAGCCGGATGAGGAGGCGAGGCGAGACCGCGAAGAGGCAACACGCAACACATTTCGGAGGCTCGTTGATGTCAATCGGAGCACTGGCGATAATCGCCGCAATTCCAATCATCCTGGCACTCGTTCTCATGGTGGGCATGCGTTGGCCCGCCACCCGGGCCATGCCCCTGGCCTGGCTCGTCACGGCCCTGGCAGGCGTCTTCGTCTGGCAGCTGCCCGTCGGCTACATCGCCGCACTGTCCATTCAGGGCGTGATCACGGCCATCGGCATCCTGATCATCGTCTTCGGCGCGATCTTGATCCTCTACACGCTGCGTGACTCCGGAGGCATGGAGACCATCCAGTGCGGGATGCAGAACATCTCGCCGGACATGCGCGTGCAGGCGATCATCATCGGCTACCTGTTCGCCGCCTTCATCGAGGGCGCGGCGGGCTTCGGCACCCCGGCCGCCCTGGCCGCTCCGCTGCTCCTGGCGCTGGGCTTCCCGGCCATGGCCGCCGCGGTCATCTGCCTCGTGTTCAACTCCTTCCCGGTCACCTTCGGCGCGGTCGGCACGCCCATCGTGCTCGGCCTGACGCCCCTGAAGGACCTGGTCGCCAAGGCCGCTGCCGCCGGCGGCGCCAACGTCAACTTCACCGACCTCGCCTCCTTCAACGCCCTGATCGGCCAGTGGGCCAGCCTCATCCACGTTGTCATGGCCTTCATCCTGCCGATCTTCATGCTCGGCTTCATCACCCGTTTCTTCGGCCCCAAGCGCTCCTGGAAGACCGGCTTCCGCGCCTGGAAGTTCTGCGTCTTCGCGGCCGTGGCCTTCTCCGTGCCCTACCTCTTCTTCGCCTGGGTGCTCGGACCTGAGCTGCCGTCCCTGATCGGCGGCCTGGTCGGCCTCGGCGTGGTGGTCTGGGGCGCCAAGCAGGGCTTCTGCCTGCCCAAGGACGAGGTCTTCACCTTCGGCCCGCAGAGCAAGTGGGATCCCGAGTGGACCGGTTCCGTGAGCGCTGCCGAGGACTGCAAGTTCACGGCGCACATGAGCCAGTTCCGCGCTTGGCTGCCCTACGTGCTGATCGGCATCATCCTGGTCATCACCCGCATCCCGGCTCTGGGCCTCAAGGGCTTCCTGGCGCACCAGGCGATCAGCTTCAAGGCCATCCTGGGCTTCCCCACGGTCAACGCCTCCATCGCCTACCTCTACCTGCCCGGCACCATCCCCTTCATGCTCGTGGCCATCCTGACCATCGCCATCCACGGCATGAACGGCGCCAAGGTCAAGGCCGCCTGGACCGACTCCATCGCCAAGATGAAGAACCCGGCCATCGCCCTGTTCTTCGCCGTGGCCCTGGTCTCCATCTTCCGCGGCTCGGGCATCGGCGACACCACCCTGAACCCCAACGCCTACCCCTCCATGCCGCTGGCCATGGCCCACGCCGTGGCGGCCATCGTGGGGCTCGGCTGGCCCATGTTCGCCTCCTTCGTGGGCGGCCTGGGCGCCTTCATCACCGGCTCCAACACGGTCTCGGACCTGCTGTTCTCCGAGTTCCAGTGGGGCGTGGCCACCACGTTGCACCTGCCCAGGGAGATCATCGTCGCGGTCCAGGCCGTCGGCGGCGCCATGGGCAACATGATCTGCATCCACAACATCGTCGCCGCCTGCGCGGTGGTCGGCCTCTCCGGCAGGGAAGGCGACATCATGCGCAAGACCTTCTGGCCCTTCCTTCTGTACGGGTTGGTCACGGGCATCATGGCGCTCATCTTCTGCTTCGTCCTGTTCCCGGGGACCTTCTAGGCCCAGGACCGATCGAAACAGACGCAACGACGAAAACGGCAACGGTATAAAGACATGCGGCTTCCCGTTCTGAACCCACCCTCTCCCGCACGCGCGGCCTCCCTCGCATCACTGCGAACGGCGACCCGGTCGGAGACATCCAAGCGGATGGTGAACAACACCACCGGCGTTCCCACGATGGCGACCCCAAGGCCCCAGGCCGCGGCTGTCGCGCAGATCGCGGGCTCGTCCTGGCCGTTGTTCCCCTCTCGCGAGAGGAACGACGGCTGCCGGTCCCGGGCAGGCGAACTCATGGTTCGCCTGGCCACGGACCCCGGCGGCACCTCTGCCTGGATTCTTCCTCCTGGACATCGTCGCGCCGGTAGCCGCGGGCGGAACGACGGGACAAGGGACGGGCGGCTTCACGCCGCTGCAACGGTACCGACGTCCGGAGAGGTTCGGACGGGGCGCGAAAGCGCCCCGTCTTCCGCCTCTCCGGACGGTCGGCCCCGTGACGAAGAGCGAGGCATGATCTCCATATACCGTCCATCGAGAACCTGACGAGTTGCAATGAGGCGTCACCCGAAGGCCGCGCGGCCCGAGGGCTCATCCGACCCGAAACCTCAACGGCAAGTGCACGGAAGACCAAACCATGATCTCAACGCCGAACCATACCGGACACGCGCAGCGCTCCTGCGCCGCGTCCGCGCACGGACCGGCGCGAGAAAGAGGTTCCCGCGGCGTGGGATTCCCCTGGGAGTGAGAACATGACTTGGTTGCAAGTGTATAATCCGCTCGGCGGCATCGTGCTGTCGGCGCTCGTAGCGGGCATTCCCCTCTACATCCTTTTCTACATGCTGGCCGTGAAGCGCGCCAAGGGACATTGGGCAGCCCTGGCGTCCGTCGTGGCCGCCCTGGTGCTGGCCGTGGCCGTGTGGGGCATGCCCGTGGGCATGGCCGTGAGCTCCGTGTTCTACGGCGCCGCCATCGGCATCTTCCCCATCGTCTGGATCGTGGTCTGCGCCATCTGGGTCTACAACATGACGGTCGAGTCCGGGCAGTTCGAGATTCTGAAGACCTCGCTCGCCAGCATGACGGAAGACCGCAGGCTCCAGGCCATCTTCATCGCCTTCGCCTTCGGCTCCTTCATCGAGGGCACGGCGGGCTTCGGCACGCCGGTGGCCATCACCGCCGCCATGCTCGTGGGTCTCGGCTTCGAGCCGCTGTACGCCGCGGGCATCTGCCTCATCGCCAACACCGCGCCCGTGGCCTTCGGCGCCCTGGGCATCCCCATCGTGGTCGCCGGACAGGTGACAGGCCTCGACATCCACACCATCTCCCAGATCGTCGGCCGCCAGCTGCCCTTCCTCTCGGTCATCGTGCCCCTGTGGCTGACCGTGACCATGTGCGGCTTCAAGCGGACCTTCGAGGTCCTGCCCGCGATCATCGTGGCGGGCCTGTGCTTCGCCGTCTCGCAGTTCACGGTCTCCAACTTCATGGGCCCCTACCTGCCGGACATCATCGCGGCCATCGTGACCATCCTGGGCCTCGGCCTGTTCCTCAAGGTCTGGCACCCGAAGAACATCTGGCGCTTCGCGCACGAGCCCAAGGCCACCTGCGCCCGCTCGCAGTGCCCCTACACCCAGGGCCAGGTCATGCGCGCCTGGATTCCGTGGATCATCCTGGCCTTGTTCGTCTTCCTGTGGGGCCTCGATCCGGTCAAGAAGGTGCTCGGCTCCGCGCTGGTCGTCTCCCTCAACTGGCCCGGCCTGCACAACCTGGTCGTCAAGACCGTCCCCATTGTGGCCAAGGACGCGCCTTACGCGGCCGTGTACAAGCAGGCCCTGCTCGCCTCGGCCGGCTCCGCCGTGTTCTTCGCGGGCTTCGCGTCCCTGCCCTTCCTGCCGAACTACGGCCTGGGCAAGGCCGTGAACTGCTTCGGCCGGACCATCCTCATGCTGCGCTACCCGATCCTGACCATCGCCCTGGTCCTCGGCCTGGGCTTCATCATGAACTACTCGGGCATGAGCGCCACGTTGGGCCTGGCCTTCACCATGACCGGCGCGATGTTCCCGTTCTTCTCGCCGTTCCTGGGCTGGCTCGGCGTGTTCCTGACCGGTTCGGACACGTCCTCCAACGCCCTGTTCGGCGCCCTGCAGAAGACGACCGCGCAGCAGATCGGCGTGGACCCGCACCTGTGCGTGGCCGCCAACTCGTCGGGCGGCGTCACCGGCAAGATGATCTCCCCGCAGTCCATCGCCGTGGCCACCGCGGCCTCGAACATGGTCGGCCGCGAGGGTGACATCTTCCGCTTCACCGTCCTGCACTCCATCGCCATGCTCGTGGTGGTGGGCATGATCACCCTGGCCCAGGCATACTGGCTCAAGTTCATGCTGCCGGGGGGATAGACTGTCTTTGGGGAACGGTCCGGCGAGAGATCGCCGGACCTCCCCGTTCCGAAGCGCCCTGCCCCGCGGGACGCTTCGGAACGCGGAGGTCCGGAAGCGGCCACAAGGCCGCCGGAAGACCCGAAACGCGATAACGACAAAAGGAGAGCCATCATGACGTCCAAGGCCCTCGTTAGCGAATTCGAAGCCGTCGTCGGCAAGGACAACGTCCTGACCGACGCCACCGATCTGCACGCCTACTCTTACGACGCCGCGGTCCTCGACAAGGTCGAGCCCGCCCTCGTCGTCCGGCCCGCCACCTCCGAAGCCCTCGGCAAGGTGGTCAAGCTGTGCAACGACAACGGAATCAAGCTCACCGTGCGCGGTTCCGGCACCAACCTCTCGGGCGGCACCATCCCGCATCCCGGCGGCGTGGTCTGCCTGACCACCGCCCTGGACAAGATCCTCGAGCTGAACGTCGAGGACATGTACGCCGTGGTCCAGCCCGGCGTGATCACCGCCAAGTTCGCGGCCCAGGTCGCGGCCAAGGGCCTGTTCTACCCGCCCGATCCGGGCTCCATGGCCGTCTCCACGCTCGGCGGCAACGTGGCCGAGAACGCCGGCGGCCTTCGCGGCCTCAAGTACGGCGTGACCAAGGACTACGTCATGGGCGTCGACTTCTTCGACGTGAACGGCGAGCTGGTCCACTCCGGCTCCAAGACCGTGAAGTGCGTCACCGGCTACAACCTCGCCGGGCTCATGGTCGCCTCCGAGGGCACGCTCGGCGTGTTCGAGAAGCTCATCCTGAAGCTCGTGCCGCCCGCCGCGGCGCACAAGTCCATGATGGCCATCTTCGACGACGTCATGGCCGCCTCGCGCACCGTGTCCGCGATCATCGCCTCCAAGATCGTGCCCGCCACCCTCGAGCTCATGGACAACTTCACCATCCGCACCGTGGAGAACTTCCGCAAGGCCGGTCTGCCGACAGAAGCCGCGGCCCTCCTGCTCATCGAGGTGGACGGCCACCCGGCCCAGGTCGAGGACGAGGCCGCCAAGGTCGAGGCCATCTGCAAGGAGCACAAGGCCAGCGCCGTGCAGGTCGCCAAGAGCGAGGCCGAGCGCAACGCCGTGTGGCAGGCCCGCCGCGACGCGCTGCCCGCCCTGGCCCGCATGCGCCCGACCACCGTGCTCGAGGACGCCACCGTGCCCCGGTCCAAGATCCCGGCCATGATGGAGGCCCTGGGCAAGATCGCCAAGAAGTTCGAGCTGACCATCGGCACCTTCGGCCACGCGGGCGACGGCAACCTCCACCCGACCATCCTCACGGACAAGCGCGACCACAACGAGTGGGTGCGCGTGGAGAAGGCCATCGACGCCATCTTCGACGAGGCGCTGGCGCTGGGCGGCACGCTCTCGGGCGAGCACGGCATCGGTCTGGCCAAGGCCAAGTTCATGAAGAACGAGATCGGCGTCGCGGGCATCGAATACGCCCGCCGCATGAAGAGCGTGCTCGATCCCAAGGGCATCCTCAACCCCGGCAAGCTGCTCGGCCCCCTGCTCGGCTAGCCCGGACGGTCCATAGGAGGAACCCATGGCGGACATCAAGAAACTCGTGTCCATGCTCAAGGAGCTGGACGATCTCCTGACCGGCTGCATGCGCTGCGGCATGTGCCAGGCGCAGTGCCCGGTCTTCGCCCAGACGGGCCGCGAGACCGACGTCACGCGCGGCAAGCTGGCCCTGCTCTCCGGCCTGGTCGAGGAGATGGTCAAGGACCCCGAGGCGGTCAACGAGAAGCTGCAGCGCTGCCTGCTCTGCGGCACCTGCGAGGCCAACTGCCCCTCGGGCGTGAAGGTCACGGACATCTTCCTGCGCGCCCGCGCCATCCTGGCCGGCTACCTCGGCCTGCCCCCGGCGCAGCGCCTGATCTTCAGGAAGCTCCTGACCAACCCCAAGCTCATGAACAACCTGCTCAAGTTCGGAGCCTCCTTCCAGGGGCTGTTCACCAAGGACGCCGATGCGATCATCGGCACGTCCTGCGCGCGCTTCAACGCGCCGGTCATCGCGGATCGCCACTTCAAGAAGCTGGCGGCCAAGCCCCTCGGCTCCCTCGTGCCCCGCATGGACACGCCTCCGGGCAAGTCGGGCCTTCGCGTGGCCTTCTTCCCCGGCTGCGTCACGGACAAGATCTTCCCGAACGTGGGCCTTGCGGTCCTGAAGATCCTGGAGCACCACGGCGTCGGCGTCTTCATGCCCGCGAACCAGGCCTGCTGCGGCATCCCCGCGCTGTCCTGCGGCGAGCCGGAGTCCTTCGACAAGCTCGTGCACCAGAACCTGGACCTCTTCGCCAAGGCGCCCTGGGACTACCTGCTCACCCCCTGCGCCACCTGCACCTCGACCATCTCCCACCTCTGGCCCAAGTACTACGGCGACCAGCTCGACCAGGGCCGGGTGCGCATGGTGGCCTCCAAGGTCATGGACGTGAGCCAGTTCCTGGTCGACGTCCTGGGTGTCACGGCGCTTGCGGGCAAGCCCTCCAACGTGGCCAAGGCCGCCTACCACGACCCCTGCCACCTGCGGAACGCCCTCGGGGTTACCAAGCAGCCCCGCACGATAATCGAGGCCACCGCCGGATACTCCGTGGCGGAACTTCCCGGCGGCCCCTCCTGCTGCGGCAACGGCGGCAGCTTCAACCTCAAGCACTACAAGCTCTCCGAGACCATCGGCCTGAAGAAGGCGGAGAGCATCGCCGCGACGGGGGCCCAGGTCGCGGCGACGTCGTGTCCGGCCTGCATGATGCAGATCGCGGACATGCTTTCCAGAAGCGGGCACTCCATTCCCGTGAAACATGTTATGGAGCTATACGCCGAATCGCTCTAGCGTCGGGCGAGACGGTAACACCGAACAAGAAGGTGCATCATGGCCAAGAACCTCTATGTCATCAACACCGAGGCCCGCAGCGGCAAATCCGCCATCTGCCTGGGGCTCATGCAGCTGCTCATGCGCGACATCCGCCGCGTGGGCTTCTTTCGGCCGATCATCAGCGGCAGCGTCGAGGGCAAGCGTGACCACGACACGAACCTGATCCTCTCGCAGTTCTACCTGAACGAGACCTATCAGGACGCCTACGCCTACACCCTCGAGCAGGCCCGGGACCTCATCAACCGCGGCGAGCACGCCCTGCTCATGGAGAACATCCTGGCCAAGTACAAGGCCCTGGAGTCGCGCTTCGACTTCATCCTGTGCGAAGGCACGGACTTCATGGGCGGCGACGCCTCCTTCGAGTTCGACATCAATGCCGAAATCGCGGCCAACCTCGGCGCACCGGTGGTCCTCGTGGCCAACGGACAGGGCAAGACCGCGAAGCAGATCATCGCCCAGACGCAGATCGTGATCGACACCTTCACGGACAAGAACCTCGACATCCTGGCGACCATCGTCAACAGGGCCGAGGTCCAGGACAAGAACGAGATCCTCACCGGGCTGCGCTGCAAGTACCGGGTCAACGAGGAATGCCTGGCCTACGTCATCCCCGAGGTGGCGTCGCTCGGCAAGCCGACCATGCTCGACGTGCAGAAGTGGCTGAACGCCGAGCCCCTGTCCGGGCGCGAGCACCTGGACGTGCAGATCGACGACTACGTGGTCGCCGCCATGCACGTGGACAACTTCCTGGAGTACGTCTCCAAGAACTGTCTGGTCATCACCCCGGGTGACCGCGCGGACATCATCCTGGCCTGCTTCGCCACCCGCCAGTCCCACTCCTATCCGGAAGTGGCCGGCATCGTGCTCACCGGCGGACTCAGGCCCCCGCAGACCATCCAGAAGCTGCTCGAGGGCTGGACCGGCGTGCCCCTGCCCGTGCTCGTGGCCGAGGGCCACACCTACAAGACCACGCGCACGCTGACCGAGCTCTACGGCCGCATCGACCCCGAGGACCAGAAGAAGATCGCCACCGCGCTCGGCTCCTTCGAGGAGCACGTGGACACCCGCGAGCTTCGCGACCGCCTCGAGGCCAAGCGCTCCACCAAGGTCACCCCGATCATGTTCGAGTACAGCCTGATCGAGAAGGCCAAGGCGGACAAGCGCCACATCGTGCTGCCCGAGGGCTCCTCGGACCGCATCCTGCAGGCCGCCGACATCCTGCTGCGCCGCGGCATCGTGGACCTGACCATCCTCGGCGACGTGGACAAGGTCGTCGACCGCGCGGGCCAGATGGGGCTGAGCCTCGACACCGCCCAGATCATCGACCCGGTGAACTCCGCCATGTACGAGGAGTACTGGAACACCTTCCTCGAGATGCGCAAGACCAAGGGCGTGACGCCCGAGCTGGCCCGCGACACCATGGCCGACCCGACCTACTTCGGCACCATGATGGTCCAGCTGGGCGCGGCCGACGGCATGGTCTCGGGCTCCATCACCACCACGGCGCAGACCATCCGGCCCGCGCTCCAGATAATCAAGACCAAGCCCGGCATCTCGCTGGTCTCCTCGGTCTTCCTCATGTGCATGCCCGACCGCGTGCTGGTCTTCGGCGACTGCGCGGTCAACCCGAACCCCACGGCCCCGCAGCTGGCCGAGATCGCCGTGGCCTCCGCGGAGACGGCCGTGCAGTTCGGCGTGGAACCGCGCGTGGCCATGCTCTCCTACTCCACGGGCGAGTCCGGCTCGGGCCAGGACGTGGACAAGGTCCGCGAGGCCGTGGCCCTGGCCAAGAAGATGGCCCCGAACATGGCCCTCGAGGGGCCGCTGCAGTACGACGCGGCCTACGACCCGGAGGTCGCCCGCACCAAGATGCCGGGCAACCCGGTGGCCGGAAAGGCCACGGTGTTCATCTTCCCGGACCTGAACACCGGCAACAACACCTACAAGGCCGTGCAGCGCGCCGCCAACGCCATCGCCGTCGGCCCCGTCCTGCAGGGCCTGAGAAAGCCTGTGAACGACCTGAGCCGCGGCTGCACGGTGCCCGACATCGTGAACACCGTGGCCATCACCGCCATCCAGGCCCAGTTCAGCAATACCAAGGGAGCTTAAGACCATGAAGATTCTCGTCCTCAACTCCGGAAGCTCGTCGCTCAAGTACCAGCTTCTGGACATGGACAGCACCACCGTCCTGACCACGGGCCTCGTCGAGCGCATCGGCGAGAGCATCGGCGCGGTGCGTCACAAGCGTTTCCCCGGCTCCCCCAAGGAGGAGTCCTTCTCCTACGAGATGCCCATCAAGGACCACGCCTTCGGCCTGACCAAGGTCATGGACCTCATCGTGGCCAAGGACACCGGCGTGCTCGAGAACATCTCGGACGTCGACGCCATCGGCCACCGCGTGGTGCAGGGCGGCGACCTCTTCAGCCAGCCCATGCTCGTGGACGACTCGGTCGTCGAGGGCATCCGGAAGCTCATCCCGCTGGGCCCGCTGCACAACCCCGGCCACCTGGCCGGCATCGAGACGGCGCGCAAGCTCCTGCCCGGCGTGCCCAACGTGGTCGTCTTCGACACCGCGTTCCACCAGACCATGGCTCCCGAGGCCTACCGCTACGCCATCCCCAAGGAATACTACACCGAGCTGAAGATCCGCCGCTACGGCTTCCACGGCACCTCGCACGGCTACGTGGCCAAGCAGTGCGCCAAGCTGCTCGGCAAGCCCTTCTCCGAGACCTCGTGCATCACCGTGCACCTGGGCAACGGCTGCTCCATGGACGCGGTCAAGAACGGCAAGTGCATCGACACGAGCATGGGCCTGACCCCGCTCGGCGGCCTGGTCATGGGCACGCGCTGCGGCGACATCGACCCGGCCGTGATCGCCTTCCTGGCCTCCAACAAGGGGCTGACCGCCGAGGAGATCGACACCATCCTGAACAAGCAGAGCGGCCTCAAGGGGCTTTGCGGCTACAACGACATGCGCGACATCCACGCGCGCGTGAGCGAGGGCGACGCGGACGCGGAGCTGGCGCTCAAGGTCTTCTGCCGCCGCGTGACCCAGTTCATCGGCCAGGACCTGGCGGTCCTGGGCGGCTGCGACGCCATCTGCTTCACGGCGGGCATCGGCGAGAACGACGCCGTGGTGCGCCAGCTCGCCTGCGCGACCCTGGCCCCCCTCGGCGCGGTCATCGACAGCGACAAGAACATGCACGCGCCGCGCGGCCAGGCCGTGGAGATCAGCGCCGCGGGCAGCCCGATCAAGATCTTCATCATCCCGACCAACGAGGAGCTCGAGATCGCCACCGAGACCCTCGAAGTGCTGCGTAACCAGTAAGATCAAACGCCGCGCCGCCGCTGTCGGACGATACGGCGGCGGCGCGGCAATCCCGGAGGTGCCACGTGGTGCAACAAGAGATCGAATCCCTTTTCACCCAGAAGGCGGAGGCCGTCTCCGCCGTCGTGAAGAAGGTGAAGTCCATGAAGGAGGCCTACGCCTACGCCGTGGACATCTGCCTGAAGAAGGAAGCCTGCCAGCTGCTCATGTCCGGCTGCGGCGAGCCCGTGTCCGATGCGGCCGGTGAGCTCTGCGGGCAGAAGACCGCCGAGCGCGTCATCGCCGCGCCGCAGCTGTCCGGCAAGGCGCTCAAGGAGCTGAAGACCCTGGCCGACAAGGCCGGGATCAAGCTGCTCACCAAGGACATGCGCGACCACCTGGCGGGCATCGACATCGGCTTCACCCTGGCCGACTACGGCCTGGCCGAGACCGGCACCGTGGTGGTGGACTCCTCCGCCGAGGAGGTCCGCCTCTCGACGATGGTCAGCGAGATCAACGTCGTGGTCCTGCCCGAGTCCAAGCTCAGGGCCGGCACCTACGAGTGCGAGGAAGAGCTCCTGGACATCGTCAACAAGACCCCGAGCTACATGGCCTTCATCACCGGCCCGAGCCGCACCGCCGACATCGAGCGCGTGCTGGCCATCGGCGTGCACGGCCCCCTGGAGCTCCACGTTCTTCTTCTGGAGGCTGCCTGATGCAAACCGCGACCACTCTCGACCAATACCTGTCCGAGCTCGAGGATTCGCTGAGCAACGACTTCCAGCGCAAGATCCTCGACACCTTCGCCGTGGCCTACCGCACCGGACGGGCCAACGCCTTCGCGGGCATGGACGTCAAGGGCCTGATCGCCGAGATCGCCAAGGCCAAGGACGAGGCCATGCCGCGCATGGACGAGCTCTTCGAGCAGTTCAAGGCCAAGGCCGAGTCCATGGGCATCAAGGTGCACCTGGCCAAGACCGCCTTCGAGGCCAACGAGATCATCGCCAAGATCGCGCGTGAGAACGACGTCAAGAAGATCATCAAGTCCAAGTCCATGACCGCGGAGGAGACGCTCCTCAACCACCACCTGGAGGACGTGGGCCTCGACGTCGTGGAGTCGGACCTGGGCGAATGGATCATCCAGCTGCGCCACGAGGGGCCGTCCCACATGGTCATGCCGGCCATCCACCTCTCCCGCTACCAGGTGGCCGACCTCTTCACCGAGGTCACCCACAAGAAGCAGGAAGTGGACATCCAGAAGCTGGTCAAGGTCGCCCGCCGGGAGCTTCGCCGCAAGTTCGTCGAGGCCGACATGGGCATCTCGGGCGGCAACTTCGCCGTGGCCGAGACCGGCACCATCGGCATCGTGACCAACGAGGGCAACGCCCGCCTGACCACGACCCTGCCGCGCGTGCACGTCGCGATCATGGGCCTGGACAAGCTGACGGGCACGATGCACGACGCCTTCCGCGTGCTGAAGGTCCTGCCGCGCAACGCCACGGGCCAGCAGCTGACCTCCTACGTGACCTGGATCACCGGCCCCAACGAGTGCAAGAGCGCGCCCGAGAACAAGAAGATCATGCACGTGGTCTTCCTGGACAACGGTCGCCGCGCCCTGGCCAAGGACAAGGACTTCGGCCAGGCCCTGCGCTGCGTGCGCTGCGGCGCCTGCGCCAACGTCTGCCCGGTGTACCGCCTGGTGGGTGGCCACAAGTACGGCCACATCTACATCGGCGCCATCGGCATGATCAACACGTACTTCTTCCACGGCCGCGACAAGGCCAAGTTCCTGGTGCAGAACTGCGTCAACTGCGGGGCCTGCAAGGAGGTCTGCGCCGCGGGCATCGACCTGCCGCGCCTGATCAAGGAGATCCACGCCCGCATCCAGGACGAGGAAGGACATCCCACGCAGAGCAAGCTCCTGGGCCTGGTGCTGAAGAACCGCGCCCTGTTCCACACCCTGCTGAAGAACATGCGCTGGGCCCAGAAGCCCTTCTCCGACAAGGAAGGGCAGTTCATCCGCCATCTGCCCACCGTGTTCATGAAGGGCCAGGACTTCCGCAAGCTGCCGGCCATCGCCCCCAAGGCGTTCCGCGACATGTGGAAGGACGTGAAGCCGAACGTCCCGCACCCCACCCTCAAGGTGGCGCTCTTCTCGGGCTGCGTGCAGGACTTCGTCTACCCCGAGCAGATGGTCGCCGCGGTCAAGGTCATGACCAAGCGCGGCGGCGTGGCGCTCGACTTCCCCATGAAGCAGTCCTGCTGCGGCCTGCCCGTGACCATGATGGGCGAGAAGGAAGCGGCCAAGGACGTGGCTCGCCAGAACCTGACGGCCATGGACCCGGCGGACTACGACTACATCGTCACCCTGTGCGCCTCCTGCGCCTCGCACCTGAAGCACGGCTACCCCAAGCTGCTCGAGGACGACACGGCGCTGGCCGCCAAGGCGGAGCAGTTCTCGGACAAGGTCATCGACTTCAGCTCCTTCGTGCACGACGTGCTGGGACTTGACGAGAACGACTTCACCAACTCCGGCAAGGCCGTGGGCTTCCACGCCCCCTGCCACCTCTGCCGCGGCATGGACGTGCACGAGGCCCCGCGCGAGCTCCTCGGCACGGCCCACAAGTACGTGCCCACGGACGAAGAGGAGGTTTGCTGCGGCTTCGGCGGCTCCTACTCCATGAAGTTCCCGGTCGTCTCCAGGACGCTCCTGGCCAAGAAGCTGGCCAACCTGGAAGCGGGCGGCGTCTCCGTGGTCGCCACGGACTGCCCGGGCTGCGTCATGCAGATCCGCGGCGGCATGAACGCCTCCGGCCGCAAGATCGAAGTCAAGCATACCGCCGAGCTCCTCGCCGAGCGCCTGAAGTAGCGGCGATCCCGAAAAAAAATACGGCCGGGGGGGCTTCCCCCGGCCGTATTTTGCTTATAGATAATACACATGAGTCTCATTGAGGTGCGCACGGTTGCACGGGAACGCCTCACGAGGTATTGCCGCGGCAGACGGGTACGCCGCGACCGCGATGCGGCCGGTCTTCGGACCGGCGCCCGGTCGGGCGTCTTGTTGCGCGCGCAGGAACAGGGACCCTCTTCCGGAGATGGTGGGATCGACGGAAGCGGCCGCCTTCCCGCGGGCGCGACCCTGGCGGCAGGCCTTGTCACGGCTGGATGGGCCGGATCGTCGGTCGACTGCGGCGCAGTGTGCGCACGGCGGGCCGCGCTCCTTGCCCCGAGCCTTGGGCCGGAATGATCTTCCGGCCCGGCCTGTCGGGCTTTCCCTCTTCTGAGTGAGCGCCTCAAACGGCAACGGCGGAGCCGAAATTTCCGCCCGCGTCAGAAGGGAGCAGCCTGTCCGGCAGGTGGCGTGCCGGACTCCGACACAGGCATCGGCTGCACAAACAATCATCATCCCTGCCCACCACGGGCAGAAGGAGAAGACATGTACGATTTCGTGAACGGTCCCTTCCTGTGGATCGCCTTCACCGTGCTGATCTTCGGGAGCATCTGGCAGATAGGCTCGCTGGTTCTGCGCTCCCGTCGCACGGACAAGGTCTTTTTCGATCACGCCAAACCCGGCTGGATGTTCGCCTCCATCGTCAACTGGCTGATCCCCTACGGCTCGCGCAGCTGGCGCGAGCATCCGGGGACCACGGTCCTGACCTTCGCCTTCCACTTCTGCCTCATCTTCGCCCCGCTCTTCGCCCTGGGCCACGTGGTGACGCTGGCCTACAACTGGGGCGTGGACTGGCCGAGCGTGTCCGATCCGGTCACCGACGGCCTGACCATCGTCTTCCTGATCGCGGCCGCGGGCCTGCTCATCCGCCGCCTCGTGAAGCCCGAGGTGCGCATCGTCACCGGCCCGGCCGACTGGCTGCTGTGGGCCATCACCATCCTGCCCTTCCTGACCGGCTACCTGGCGGCGCACAAGATGCTGCTCACCCCGGACAACATGCTCATGGTCCACGTGCTGACGGGCGGCATCATGCTCATCTGCCTGCCCTTCACCCGGCTGGCGCACGCCTTCCTCTTCTTCTTCGGACGCGCCTTCATCGGCAGCGAGTTCGCCCGTCGCGGCACCAAGACCTGGTAGGAGTATCGACATGACTGACATCAAGCCCGTCGAGCCCGCCAAGATCCGCGAGGTCCTGGCCCGCAACGACACCGCGCGCCTGCGCCTGTGGCTCAAGGCCTGCACGTCCTGCGCGATCTGCGCGGACTCCTGCTTCTTTTACCTGACCAACGACAAGAAGCCCGAGTACATGCCCCAGTACAAGGTGCGCAAGACGCTCGGCGAGCTCATCAAGCGCAAGGGCGAAGTGGACCGGGAGTTCCTGGAAGAGGCCAAGGAGATCGCCTGGGGCCGCTGCAACATGTGCCGCCGCTGCTCCCAGTACTGCCCCTTCGGCATCGACATGGGCGTCATGATCCACATCGCCCGGCAGTGCCTGCGCACGCAGGACGTCTGCCCCGATCGCCTGATGACCATCGACGAAAGCTACGTGAAGACCGGCAACCAGATGGAGATGACGGACGACGAGTTCGTCGAGACCTGCGAGTGGATGGCCGAGGAAGGCGAGGACGTCATCAAGGGCCTCGAAGTCCCCATCGACCGCGAGAACTGCCGCATCATGTACACGGTCAACGCCCGCGAGCCCAAGTACTACCCGCAGGACATCCAGATGGCCGCCCAGGTCTTCCAGGTGGCGGGCGAGTCCTGGACCATGCCGAGCCACGGCTGGGAGGCCACCAACCTGTCCATGTTCTCGGGCAACGTCGAGGTCGCGGGCATGCTGGCCCAGACCATGTACGACGCGGCCAAGAAGCTCGGCGCGGAGAAGATCTGCATCACCGAGTGCGGCCACGCCTACCGCGCCGCCAAGTACGAAGGTCCCTACTGGACCAAGCAGCCCAACGGCCAGGCCCCGGTGCCCGTGACCCACGCCGTGGCGGTGTTCCACGAGTACATGAAGTCCGGCAAGATCAAGCTCCGCCACAAGTTCAAGGAGCCCGTCACCTACCAGCACCCCTGCAACCTCTCGCGCAACGGCGACCTGGCCAAGCTGGGCGTCGAGCTGCTCTACATGGTCGCCGAGGACGTGCGCCTCATGGAGCCGCACGACGAGTACAGCCACTGCTGCGGCGGCGGAGGCGGCTTCATCCCCATGGGGCCGGACTACAAGAAGCTGCGCATGGTCTCCGGCAAGTACAAGGCCGACCAGATCAAGGCCACGGGCGCCAAGTTCGTGCTCGCGCCCTGCCACAACTGCACGGACCAGATCAACGACCTGAACAAGGAATACGACCTCGGCATCAAGGTCATCTCGTTCAAGGAAATCCTCTGCGAGCTCATGGTGATTCCGCCCCATCTGCAACCCGACGAGGAGGAGGCCGAGTAATGCGCGCCACGCACATCATCATCGCCGCTCTGGCCGCGGCCCTGCTCTGCGCCTTCGCGCTGCCCGGCTTCGCGCAGCCCGACTCCGTGACCATCGGCAACCCCGCCGACTTCCCCGGCGGCCTCAAGCGCGGCCCGGTGAAGTTCAACCACGACGCCCACGTGAGCCTGGGGCTGGACTGCACCGCCTGCCACCACCGCTACGAGAACGGCAAGAACGTGCTCGATCCCTCGGAGCTCCTGGACGGCACCACCCCGGGCACCTGCGACTCCTGCCACGGCGGCGACAAGCCCGCCGGTGGCCTGGGCCTGCAGGCCGCCTTCCACAAGGAATGCATCGGCTGCCACGCGGGCCACGGCCCCGACCCGAAGATCAAGGGCGGCCCCCGCGCCTGCGCCGGCTGCCACGAAGTGCAGAAGTAGCCGCACCACGAAGAATACGCGCGCGAGCGCGTCCGCAGGGGCGGGGAAGGAGCGATCCTTCCCCGCCCCGAGCGTTTCCGGCCCCCTGCCTGGGTCTTCCCTCGAGTCGGCGTGCGGCCGCCCGAAGTGCACCGGCGGCCGGACATCTCCTCTCTCCTCTCTCCTTTCCTTTCGTCCCATCCTGCGGCTTTGCCGCAGGCTTTTGCCGCCCTTCTGCCCGGCACGAGGGCGCAAGGCCTCTCCTCGAGTGTCCGCCGAATGTCCGCCGCAGCACAAAAAGGGGGCCGGGAACCTGGGTTCCCGGCCCCCTTTAAGGAGCGCCGCGCGTCCGGTGCGCGCGTCGGATCGGCCGCGTCAGGCCATGCTCTGGTAGGCCACCACGGCCACGGCGAAGGCCAGGGTCGTGTTGAAGATCATGGAGAAGGCCGCCCAGCCCCAGGACCCCGCCTCCTGGCGGATGGTGAACACGGTCACGAAGCAGGGCGCGTAGAGCATGGTGAAGAGGATGAGGCTCACGCCCTTGGCGAGGTTCCAGTCCGGGTCTGTCTGCAGCTTCTCGACCAGGGGGGTGGTCTCCTCGGGATCGGTCTCGCCCAGCGAATAGGCGGTGCCCAGGGTGGAGACGATGACCTCCTTGGCGGCGAAGCCCGCGGCCAGGGCGATGTTCGTGCGCCACTCGAATCCGGCGTAGCGGGAGATGCCCTCCACGGCGCGGCCGAAGCGGCCTGCGGCGGAGTATTCCAGGGCCGCCATGGCCTCCTCGTGGTCGATTCCGGACAGCGCCTCCTGGACGTCCGCGACCTTGTCCTCGTCGTTGTCCGCCTGCGCCGCGGCCAGTACCTGCTCCTGCTGCGCGCGCTGCGCCGCGAAGCGCTCGGCCTCGTGCGCGGGCAGGCCCGGGTAGGTCATGGCCGCCCAGAGCAGGACCGAGATGGGCAGGACCACGGTGGTGGCGCGCTTGATGAACTGCCAGGTACGCTCCCAGGCGTGGATGAGCATGCCGCGCAGGGTGGGCAGGCGGTAGGGCGGCAGCTCCATGACGAAGGGCGTGGAGGGGCCGGAGATGACCGTGGAGCGCAGGAGCTTGGCCACGAGCAGGGCCACCAGCCAGGACGCCAGGGTCACGGCGAACATGGCCTGGGCCTGGTACTTCGGGAAGAAGGCGGCCACGAGCATGAGGAAGACCGGCAGCTTGGCGCCGCAGGTCATGAAGGGCGCGGTGAGGATGGTGGCCAGCTTCTCGCGCGGGCTGCGCAGGGTGCGCGCGGCCATGACGCCGGGCACGGCGCAGCCGCCCGCGATGCCGCCCGAGACGATGAAGGGCATGACCGAGCAGCCGTGCAGGCCGAACATGCGGAAGACGCGGTCCAGCATGTAGGCGATGCGGGCCATGTACCCGGAGTCCTCCAAAAAGGAGATGATCAGGAAGATGATGACGATGAGCGGCACGAAGCCGAGCACCCCGCCCACGCCCGCGATGACCCCGGAGACGAGCAGCGACTTGAGCGCCCCGTTCGGCAGGGCCGCGCCCACGAGGCCGCCCAGCCAGTCGAAGAAGCTGCCCATCAGCCCAACCGGGATGTCGCCCAGGGTGAAGGTGAAGGTGTAGATGGCGTAGAGCACCGCGAACATGAACAGCGGGCCGAGCAGCTTGTGGGTGAGGAAGGTGTCGATGCGGTCGGACAGGGCCACGCGGTCGATGCGCCTCACCTGGACCACGTCCTGGCGCAGGATGCTCGAGATGAAGCCGTAGCGGTAGTCCGCGATCAGGGCCTCGGGGTAGGTGTCGAGCGTCTTGCGGCAGTGGTCCGCGACCTTGGCGCTCATCTCCTCGAGCCTCGCCGCCGCGTCGGCGTCGCGGGCGCGCAGCCACTGGGCGACCTCGGTGTCGCCCTCGAGCACCTTGAGGGCCACCCAGCGGGGCATGTAGCCCGCCTCTTCCAGCCCCTTGCCCTGGAGCAGGGCGGACATCTCGGCCAGGGCCTGGTCCAGGTCCGGGCCGTAGGAGATGACGAGCGGGGTGAGGCTGCCGCGCCGCTCCTGGGCCAGGGCCACGGCGGCGTCCAGCATCTCGTCCATGCCCTTGCCCACGCGGGCCACGGTCTCCACCACGGGCACGCCGAGGAGCTTGCCCAGGCGGGCGGCGTCCACGGTGATGCCCTGCCGCTTGGCCTCGTCCATCATGTTCAGCGCCAGGACCACGGGCACGCCGATCTCCAGGAGCTGGACCGCGAGGTAGAGGTTGCGCTCGAGCACGCCCGCGTTGGCCACGTCGATCACGGCGTCGGGCCGCTCCTCGATGAGCACGCGGCGCGCGACCAGCTCCTCCTGGCTGTAGGCGGTCAGGGAATAGGTGCCGGGCAGGTCGGTGATGCGCAGGTCGAGCTCGCCGCGGCGCATGGCGCCCTCTTTGTGCTCGACGGTTATGCCGGGATAGTTGCCCACCTGCTGCCGCGCCCCGGTCAGGGCGTTGAACACGGTGGTCTTGCCGGCGTTGGGGTTGCCGGCCAGGGCGATCTTCAGGGCCTGCGCCGCCTGGTGGGGCGCGTGTCCGGGCGTCTGCTGGGTCATGTGCGGTATCCTCGTCCCGGCGCGCGCATCAGGACGCGCCGTCGGCTTCCACGGGCGTGACCAGGATCTGGTCGGCCTCGTTGTTGCGCAGGGTCAGGGTGAAGTTCTTGACGCGCAGGGCCACGGGATCCTTCAGGGGAGCGCGCCCCACGACCTCGATCTCGGCGCCAGGGGTCAGGCCCATGTCGCGGATGCGTCGGCCGAGCTCCCCGCCGGTCATGATGCGTGTGATGACGGCCCGCTGGCCGACGGCCAACCGGCGAAGACCGATGGTCTCCATGAAGTCCTCCTCGTGTGGTGACTGCGCTCTGCGGGACGCTCTCTGGTCCTGTCCCGGGCCGCGTTCGTGCGGATGAAGTCGTGCGTGTCGGCCGGATCGGGGAACCCGGCTTCCTTGTCCGGCGTCGGGAAATGCTAGGGCTGCTTGTGCGCGCGGCAGGAGTTCCCTCCCGTCGTGTCGCGCATGTCCTTCAGGTCGTTCAGATCATTCAGGCCGTTCGCGGCGTGCCCAACGTGCCCGGAACAGCAGCTCACCCCGGAGCAGCCGTCCGAGCAGCCGCCGGAGCAGGCGCAGCCGCCCGCCTTGGAGGCCCGCGCCTTGCGGATGACGTATATGGCGGCTGCGGCGACGATGGCGAAGACGATGATGTTCTGCATTGCTTGCTCCTGTCCGGCCCGTCTTGCGGCGTGCGGCCGCAGGGTGCCGGACCTGGTCCTAGTGTGACGTCCGCAAAATACTCAAAGCCGTATTTTGCGGAGGATCGCTGCGCAGAAAACGTGGTTTTCAGCTTGCTCACGCCGCCTTCGGCGGTGGAACCGGGCATGTGCCCGGTTCGAGTGTCGCGTATGATCGCCTATGGCAACCGGCGTTCTTCATGGACGCGACACTAGGTCTGCGGCGAGGCGAGCACCTTCTCGGCCATGCCGCGGCCGATGACGAGGTCCGAGCCCCGCACCTTGATGCGGCATCCGCCGGGGCCTGCGGAATCCACCTCCACGAGCGTCCCGGGGGTCAACCCGAGGGCGCACAGGCGGCAGCGGCAATTGCCGCCGGCACACTCGCAGAAGCGCTCGATCTTCACCCGGCTTCCGCTGGGGAAGTCGCTCAGGGGTCTATGTACTGCGCAGACTGAACACATACCGATACACCTCGAGGTTGCGACGTCGTGTGGAGAGACAATAGCTAATTGAGAATGATTGTCAACTCCTTTTTCGATCACTTTCCGCTGGAATCTCTCATGCGAAATAAACCCGCCATCTTACGAACAGGCGACCAGGGCCGCGAATGGCCTCTCGGGTTTACCGAACGGAATGGGCACAGGATGCGGGGGCCGATGCCGGGATGCCGGAAGGCCGGAGAGCGCGCGAAAGGGGACGAGGCAGCCGGGGTGGGCGGAGGCGGGGTCCGGGGGGCTATTCCTTGCCGCGGCAGCGGGGGCAGACGCCGTACAGGCACATGCTGTGGCCGGTCAGGCGGAAGCCGTGCGCCCGGGCCAGCTCCTCCTGGAGCTGCTCGATGCGCTCGTCCGCCACTTCTACCGTCGTGCGGCAGCGGATGCAGATGAGGTGGTCGTGGTGGTCTTCGTTGAAGCCGTGCTCGTAGCGGGCCACGCCCTCGCTGAAGTCCACTTCCTGGGCGATGCCCGAGTCCGAGAGCAGCTTCAGCGTGCGGTAGACCGTGGCCTGGCCCACCGAGGGGTCGATGGCCTTGACCTTCTGGTAGAGGTCCTCGGAGGTCAGGTGGCCCTGCTCCTTGAGGAAGACGTCCAGGATGAGCATGCGCTGCGGCGTCATCTTCAGCCGCTTGCTCGACAGATACTCCCTGAAGACTTCGCGCTGATCGCGATGCATAGCATCCTGCCTGCCCATGGCGCTCAACTATCCTCTCGCCGCCCCCTGTGTCAAACTTCCACACCCGGCCACGGCCACTTGCCGGTCCCCTTCGATTGTGGGATAAAGCCCCATAATGGACGAGAAATCGGCTTCCGCCTCCGGCGACCGGGCGAAAAACCGGACCCCCTCCCCCCAGGGCGAGGCCCTGCGGGCCCTCGTGGTGGAGGACGACGCCATCATCCGCGAGGACATGGTGCAGTGCCTGCGCCGCGCCGGGGTCATGGTCATCCCCGCCGGGGACGGCAAGGAGGCGCTTGGGCTCTTCCTCGAGCATTTCCCGGACCTCGTGGTCACGGACATCCGCATGCCCCACATGGACGGCCTGGAGCTCGTGCGCCGCATCCGCGAGCTCTCGGACGAGGTCTGCGTCGTCCTCATCTCCGCCTTCACGGACAACGAGACCCTGCTCGCCTCCATCAACCTCGGCGTCAACGGCTTCATGCCCAAGCCCGTCGCCCGCCAGGAGCTCATCGACCTCTCGCAGCGCTGCTCCCTTGCCGGCAAGGGCGAGCGCACCCTGCTGCGCAAGGTCCTGGACAACAACCCGGACCTCTTCCTGACCACGGACGGCGAACGCATCCTCTACGTCAACCGCCCCTTCCTCGACTTCCTCGGCATCCAGTCCATCAGCGGCATGGACGCCATGGCCCTGGTGGCCTCGCGCATCTCGCCCGCCGAAGGCTACGAGGGCGACAACTGGATCGCCGCCCTGGCCTCGGACGACTCCGCCGCGGACCACCTCATGGCCCTGGCCCCGCCCGTGGGCGGCGAGGGCGAGCGGGCCTTCCTCGTGCGCGTCAGCCGCCTGCCCGTGGAGGACACCCTCTTTTCCATCATCAGCTTCATCGACGTGACCAGCATCCAGGAGGAGCGCGACTTCTACCTCGACCTGGCCCTCAAGGACCCGCTCACGGGGCTCGGCAACAGGAAGCGCCTCATGGACGAGCTCGAGAAGGAGATCTGGCGCGCCGAGCGCTACGCCAAGGACCTGAGCCTGATCATGTTCGACATCGACGACTTCAAGCGCGTCAACGACACCTGGGGCCACCAGGAGGGCGACCACGTGCTGCGCGAGATGGCCCGCATCGTGCGCGAGGACATGCGCCGCGTGGACCTCGTCACCCGCTACGGCGGCGAGGAGTTCTGCTGCCTGCTGCCCGAGACCGACCTGCGCAGCGCCTGCTGCCTGGCAGAGAAGCTGCGCCGCATCGTGGCCACGCACGACTACGGCAAGCCGGGCAGGCTCACGGCCAGCTTCGGCGTGGCCCAGCACTTCCCGGGCGAGTCCTCGGACGACCTCATCGCCCGCGCGGACCAGGCCCTGTACGCGGCCAAGCGCTCCGGCAAGGACCGCGTGGAGCCCGCGCCCGACCCGAGCGACCTCGAGGAGCTCTCGGCCGCGGGCAGCATGCCGCCCCCCCTGCTCCCCGTCGCGGACGCCGACGAGGACGACGCGGCCGACCTCGACCCGTCGCGCCGCGGGAACTGACGCGCCGTCCAGGCCCCGCCCGCAGAGCCTCCCCCAACCCTTCCATCGGAGGATGCACCATGCCTCCCGAGACGCCCCGGATTCCGTCCCCGAGCCTCATCGACGTCTTCCGCATCCAGGCCGAGGCAGGCCGCTTCGCCGACCGCCGCCTGGCCCAGGCCCTTCTGCGCCTGCCGCCCGGGGAATACGCCCGGCCGCGCGCCTCCTGGTACGGCTCCCTTCAGGGCGTGCTCTGCCACGTGCTCTGGGCCGACCGCATCTGGCTGGCCCGCTTCCAGGGCACGCCCCTCCCGAAGCTCGACCAGCGCGGCGACCCGGACGAGTGCCCGGACGCGGCGGCCTGGGCCGCGGCGCGCGAGGCCTGCGACCAGGCCGTCGTCGACTGGACCCAGTCACTCGCTCCAGTCGACCTCTCTCGGGAGATCACCTGCCGCACCACCTCGGGCGAGGCCTGGCTGCACCCCCTCTGGCAGGCCGCCTGCCACCTCTTCAACCACCAGGCCCACCACCGCGGCCAGGTGGACGCCATGCTCGCCCAATCCGGCATCCCCGACCTCCTGACCGACATGATGCTCTACCAGCGCGAGGCCGGGCTGGCCCGGAAGGGATGAGCGGGGGGAAGGAGAGGGAAGAGGACGGCGGCGGGGCGGGCCGGGGAACATTCAGGACAGTTTCGGTTGAATATACAAGCCGTTACGCCTGTGGTACCGACCAGTCCATGTTCTTCCTGATCTCTTCGGCTTTTGCGTCTCTGCGGGCATCGCGGGATGTGTTTTCGGCGCGCGAGGTGAAGGGAAGCCGACAACGTTCTCCACGAGGAAGCATGAGCGAAGCCCCTGATCCTGCGGAACTGACGAAGATGTGGGCATCGATAGACGTCCACATGATAGACATCCCGAACGCCCCGTTGCAGACCTATCTGAAGGAGCTGGCGAAAGTATACGCGAACGGCTCAGTCATGTACCGATCCTTTCAGATCGGACACCATGATGCGTTCGAGTGGTACTGGTCCAAGAACCGCTTATACGAGATGTCGTTCTTCAACAATTTCATGTCATCGGACTACGTGCGTTATTCATTGCATCTCGGACACGTCGACGAAGAGCTCGATTCACAGTTCATCCTCAGGTATTCCTTGGAAATGCCGTTCCGCATGGCATCCGCACTGTATTCCGGAGGAGTGTACCTACGGCCGGAGATGACTGCCGTCGAGGTGCGGGAACTTGCAAACGCGGCAGTCGATACACTGATCGGCCGCGACTACGAGAATACGCTCTTTTTCGACTGCTATGAACCTTGGACGACGTTCTTCATGGGTTCCTGGGATTACACCTGGGTGCTGGCCCAGACCAAGGAACGGAGAGTCCACGTCATCATCGCCACGGACATCGACTGACCGCGGCCTTGCGGCGTGCTTCGCGGAAACGGGACTGGACGCGAAGGACGGAGCGGATCAGGAGCGGGCCGCGACGAGGTTGTTGATCTTGCAGGCCGCGCAGGCCGCGCCGAAGCCGTTGTCGATGTTCACCACGCTGACGCCGCTGGCGCATGAGGTGAGCATGCCGAGCAGGGCGGAGAGGCCGCCGAACGAGGCGCCGTAGCCCACCGAGGTGGGCACCGCGATGATGGGCGTGGAGACGAGCCCGCCCACGACGCTGGCCAGCGCCCCTTCCATGCCCGCCACAACGACGATCACGCTCGCCTGCCGGATGCGGTCCAGCCGGTCGAGCAGGCGGTGGATGCCCGCCACGCCCACGTCCGAGACCACGAAGGCCCGGCTGCCGAGCATCGCGCAGGTCACGCGGGCCTCCTCGGCCACGGGCAGGTCGGACGTTCCGGCCGTGACGATGCAGATCTCCCCGCCCCGGTACGCGATCTCGCCCCGGACCAGGGTCAGGGTGCGGGCCACGGGGTTGTACTCCGCCCCGGGGCAGGCCTCCTGCACGCGCAGGGCCGTCTCGGGCGGCACGCGCGTGGCCAGCACGTGGTCGTGGTCGCGCAGGCGCAGGAATATCTCCACCATCTGCTCGGGGGTCTTGCCCGCGCCGTAGACGACCTCGGGAAAGCCGTTGCGCAGGCTGCGGTGCAGGTCGAGCTTGGTGTGGCCGAGGTCGAGGAAGGGCAGGTCGCGCAGCCGCTCCATGCCCTGCTCCACGTCCAGGCCGCCGTCGCGCACCGCGCCGAGCAGTGCGCGCAGGGAGGCCTCGGTGCCGCCGAGATCCTCGTGCGCCGCGCACTTCGCCGTTTCGTTCGCCGCATCCTTCGTCGTTTCGTTTGTCATCGTGTCCATCGGGTCGCTCATCGTATACTTCCGGCTGCTCCGGGCGTCCTCAAAGGGCGTGCCCCGGGTTTTCCGTCTCGTTCAGGCTGCCCATGCGGTATCCGGCCAGGTCCAGGGCCACGTGGGCGTAGCCGAGCGCCTTGAGCCGCGCGTCCACGCCGAGCCGCGCGGCCGCGGCCGCGAGCGCCGCGACCTGCCCGGCCGGGACCTCGATGCGCGCCACGTCGCCGTGGCTGCGCACGCGCACGGCCGCAAAGCCGCTGTCCTTCAGGAACTCCTCGGCCGCCTCGATGCGCCGAAGCTCCTCCTCCGCGACCCGCGTGCCGTGGGGGATGCGCGAGAGCAGGCAGGCGGCCGCGGGCTTGTCCCAGGTGGAAAGGCCGAAGGCGCGCGAGAGCGCGCGGATCTCCGCCTTGCCGAGCCCGGCGTCCAGGAGCGGGCTCTCGATGGCGAGCTCGCGCAGGGCCTTGAGCCCGGGGCGGTGGTCGCCCAGGTCGTCGGCATTGGTGCCGTCAAGGACGCGGCCGACGGCCTCGGCCGAGGCCATCTCCAGGAGCAGCGAGAAGAGGCGGCGCTTGCACAGGTAGCAGCGCTCGGCCGGGTTGGCGCGCAGCTCCTCGGGAAAGGGCAGCTCGAGCACGCGGTGCTCCACGCGCAGGGCCGCGGCCGCGGCCCGCGCCTCGGCGATCTCGGCCCGCGCAATGTAGGGCGTGGCCAGGGTCACGGCCAGCACCCGGCCGGAGGTCCCGGCCGCGACGCAGGCGGCGTGCAGCAGGAAGGTGCTGTCCACGCCGCCGGAAAAGGCCACGAGCACCCTTCCCTCGGCGCGCAGTCGCTCCAGCAGCCGGGCGTATCCGGCCTCTGTCTCGGGGGACGTGTACATGGACGGGTCCATGGGCAGGCTACTCCCGCACCTTGCCGATCTGCAGGTAGACCTCGGACAGGGGGATGCCGTGGCTGCGGGCGAGCTCCCGGCAGTCCTCGAACTCCGGCTTGGAGCGCACGATCCTGCCGTCCAGCAGGGCGTCCTTCATGGTCACCGGGCCGAGCGGCGTCTCCAGCCGCGTGAAGCGCGTCTCGAGCACGGTCTTCTCGAGCGGGAAACTCTTGATGCCGAGCGTG
Organism: Desulfovibrio sp. X2; assembly: GCF_000422205.1. Classification (NCBI taxonomy): domain Bacteria; kingdom Pseudomonadati; phylum Thermodesulfobacteriota; class Desulfovibrionia; order Desulfovibrionales; family Desulfovibrionaceae; genus Desulfovibrio; species Desulfovibrio sp. X2. Next base: position 115,386 of record NZ_ATHV01000044.1, on the reverse strand, counting down.
GTGGTGTGGCGGAAGAGCAGCTCCTTGAAGCGCTCCTCGTCGCCCGCCGCGCAGAGCAGCGAGAGGCAGGTGGCGGGCCGGTTCTTCTTCATCACGATGGGCGTGAAGTGCACGTCCATGGCCCCCTCCTCCAGGAGCAGGTCCATGGCCGCGCCGAGCGCCTCGCCGGTCATGTCGTCGATGTTGCACGAGAGCAGCCGCGCCTCGTGCACCGTGCCGCCCGCCGAGGCGCGGGGCGTGGGCTCCTCCGCCTCTTCGGCCGCGCGGGCCAGATGCACGCGCAGCACGTTCGGGATCTCGTCGTCGCGGTGCCCTATGCCGTAGGCCGTGCGTTCCACGACCATCTCCGGGCGGGCGGTGAAGCGCGTGGCGAGTGTGGCCAGGATGGCCGCGCCCGTGGGCGTGGTCGTCTCCTTGTCCGTGGCCCCGCGCGTGGCGGGGAGGCCCTGGAGGATCTCCACCGTGGCCGGGGCGGGCACCGGGATGAGGCCGTGCGCGCAGCGCACGAAGCCGCCGCCGAGCTCGGGCGGGGAGGCCCAGACCTCGTCCACGCCGAGCGCGTGGAAGCAGATGGCCGCGCCCACGATGTCCACTATGGAGTCCGTGGCCCCGACCTCGTGGAAATGCACCTCGTAGAGGTCCTTGCCGTGCACCCGGGCCTCGGCCTCGGCCACGCGGCGAAAGATCGCCAGGCTCGTGTTCTTCACGGCCTCGGGCAGCCCGCTCTTCCCGATGAGGGCCTCGATCTCGCGCAGGCCGCGCTGCGGCGGGTGGCCGTGATGGTGGTGGCCGTGATCGTGCCCGTGATCGTGCCCGTGATCGTGCCGATGACCGTGCCGATGACCGTGCCGATGACCGTGCGCGTGCTCCTCGGCGCGCAGCACCACGTCCACGCGCAGCCCGTGGATGCCCATGCGCGCGTCGCGCGAGACCCTGAGCTCGAACTCGTCGTCCAGGCCGAGCCTGGAGAGCCCGGCGCGCAGATGGTCCGCCTCCACGCCCAGGTGGAGCATGGCGGCCAGGTTCATGTCGCCGCAAAGCCCGGCGAAGCAGTCGTAATAGAGTATCTTCATGGATGCTTTCCAGTGTCCGGGGAGACGCGGACGGCCCGAGGACGGCCCGAGGACCGTCCGCGTCCCGGATCGTTTTTCCTGCGGGCGGGCTACTGCGGGCGGACCCTGAACAGTTTCCTGGCCGCGGCCAGGCGGGCGTCCAGGCCCGCGTCCTCCATCTCGGCCGCCACCTTCTCGAGCACATCCGGGATCCGGATGTGCTGCGGGCACTTCTCCAGGCACTCGCCGCAGGCCACGCACTGCGAGGCGAAGCCCGGCTCCTCGAGGCCGATCTGCCCGCCCACGCCGGCGGCGTAGAAGAACTTCGCGGTGTCCGGGTCGCCGAACATGTGCATGCGGTTGTAGGAGTCGAAGCACTTGGGGATGGACACGCCCGCGGGGCACGGCATGCAGTAGCCGCAGCCCGTGCAGCCGACCTGCATGAGCTCGTGGTAGGCGCGGGCCGCACGGTCGACGAGTTCGAGCTCCTCCGGGGCGAGGGAGCCGGGCAGTGCCTCGGAGGCCACGGCCAGGTTCTGCTCGATGTGCGCCTCCTCGTTCATGCCGGAGAGCAGCAGCGTGACCTCGGGCCGGTTCCAGACCCAGCGCAGCGCCCACTCCACCGGGGTGCGGCGCGTGGGGGCCGTATCCCAGATCCCGGCCACGGCGGGCGGCTGCTCGGGCCTGCCGAGGCTGCCGCCGCGCAGCGGCTCCATGATGACCACGCCGAGCCCCCTGGCGGCGGCGTACTCGAGCCCCTCGGTCCCGGCCTGGAACGCCTGGTCCAGGAAGTTGTACTGGATCTGGCAGAACTCCCAGGGGTGGGCGTCCACGATGCGCTTGAAGTCCGGCAGCAGGCCGTGGAACGAGAAGCCCGCGTTGACGATGCGGCCGTCGCGCCTGGCCGTGTCCAGGAACTCGGCGATGCCGAGCGCCTCCACGCTGTCCCAGAGCCCGCCGTCCAGGGCGTGCACCAGGTAGTAGTCGATGCGGTCCGTGCCCAGGCGCTCGAGCTGGGCGTTCAGGAAGGTGTCCATGTCCTCGCGGCTCTTGATCAGCCAGGAGGGCAGCTTGGTGGCCACCTTCACGCGCTCGCGGTAGCCGTCGCGAAGCGCCTTGCCCAGCAGGGGCTCGCTCGCCCCGGCATGGTACGGCCAGGCCGTGTCCATGTAGTTGACGCCCTTGTCCACGGCCGCGCGGATCTGGGCGATGGCCCGCGGTTCGTCGATGGCCCCGTCCGCCATGGGCAGGCGCATGCACCCGAAGCCCAGAATGGAGAGCTCGTCCCCGTTTTTCGGCATTTTCCTGTACAGCATGGTCATGTCTCCTTTTCGCCGCGGCACGGCGCGCCTCTCCACCGGGCGCGGGAAGCCGCAGCGATGCACAGTCAGTAAGCTATTTACATGTGGAAGAAGAATACCGATTTCTGCAAAATCATTGCCTGATCATATGGAAATACATAGTAATGATATAAAGAGACAATCCGGTTGCAGCCCGCAAAAGCCCCCCCGGGGCCGGGGCGCGGACCTCGCGGGCCGGGTGCACCGGGGAGCCGGAGCGCGCCGGAAGGGGGGCGGCCTCTTGCGGCCGCGCCACGGCACAGGCGCGCCCGGGCCTTCCGGGCGAACGGGTCAGGCGGTCTCGGCCAGGGAGGCTTCCGGAGATGCGCCCGGGAATCCGGCGAGATGCCACCTGCCCTGCGTGGTGGCGCAGAGCTCGCCCTGGCCCGCAACGGCCGGGGCGAAGCAGGCGTTGTCCGAGACGCAGCGCGCCCTGCGGCGGTCGCCCTCCTGCCAGCGGCGCACGAGGCCCGGCTCGCAGATGAGCGGCCTGGAGAGCGAGACGTAGTCGGCCACGCGGCCGCGCACCAGCTCCTCGGCCACCTCATAGGAGCGGATGCCGCCCACGAGCAGGAGCGGGATGCCCACGTGGCGTTTGTAGAGCGCCGCGGCCTCGCGGTAGTAGACCTCGCTCGCCGCGTCCTTCAGAAATCCCGGCCGCACGGCCGAGCGCTCGGGCCTGGAGAAGACCGTGCCGCCGGAGAGCTCCACTCCGTCCACGCCCGCCTTCTCCAGCATGTGCGCCACGGTGGCGGACTCCTCGCGGGTCAGGCCGTTCTCCAGGAAGTCCTCGGAGTTCAGCTTGACCAGCAGGGGATAGTCCCGGCCCACGGCGCCGCGCACCGCGGCCGTGACCTCGAGCAGCAGGCGCGCGCGGTTTTCCAGCGTGCCGCCGTACTCGTCCGTGCGCGTGTTGAGGGCCGGGGAGAGGAACTGGCTGAGCAGGAAGCCGTGCGCCGCGTGCAGCTGCACCGCGTCGAAGCCCGCGGCCTTGCCGCGCGCCGCGGCCCGGGCGAAGTCCTGTGCGATGCGGGCGAGGTCGTCCCGCGTCGCGGCCCGGCAGACGGGGGCGTCGCCCGCCTCGCCGTCCGGGCCCCGGCCCGGCACGGCGTCCGTGGGGCCGAGGACCGCGCCCTCGGCCGGAGAGGCGGCGCATCCCGCGTGCACGATCTGCAGCGCGATCCGTCCGCCCGCCTCGTGCACGGCCCCGGTCATCTCGGCCAGTCCGGCCACGAAGCGGTCGTCGTGGGCCGCGAGCTGGCGCGTCTGCGACTGCCCTTCCGGGCTCACGTAGGCGTAGCCGGTGATGATGAGCCCCACGCCGCCCCGGGCCAGCTCGACCATCATGGCGGTCAGCTCCGGAGTGGCGGCGCCGTCCTCGGCCGCGCGGCCTTCCCAGGTCGCGGAGCGCACGAAGCGGTTCTTGAGGACCAGGGTTCCGATGAATCCGCTCTCGAACAATTGGGCCATGTGCGTGTACGTCCTCGTTGTCTTCCCGCGCACCCCGGCCGGGCGCCATGCCTTCGGGGGGGCGGCGGGAGGTTCTGCATGACACATGTCATGATCCTGAAAAGGCTTCCTCTCAATACATGAAACTCGCCAATGCTTGCCCATTCCTCCAGCCGGGCGCATCTTCCCGTGCACTTTTTCCTGAAAACGTGCGACAGAGGGGCCGGCGCGGGAGAGACCCGCGAAGCAGACGGGAGGTCTGACGATGGTCACTGAAGATACTGCCGCGGCCGACAAGAAGCGGCTCGCCGAGCTGATCGGCTCCCTGGCCAAGGCCCAGGGGATAACGCCCACCTGCGTGCCCGGGGTGCGGCTCATGATGGCCAACTGCTCCTGCCGCCGGGCCAAGACGGTCTACGAGCCGAGCATCGTCATCGTGGCCCAGGGCCGCAAGCGGGGCTACGTGGGCGAGGACGTCTACACCTACGACCCGGACAACTACCTCGTGCTCTCGGTGCCCCTGCCCTTCGAGTGCGAGACCGAGGCGGGGCCGGACGGCCCCCTGCTCGGCCTGTCCGTGTCCGTGGACCACATCATGCTGGGCGAGCTGCTCATGGAGATGGACGAGGGCGCGCCGCCCGCGGAGATGCCGCGCGGGCTCTACGCCACGCGCCTGACGCAGGAGCTGCGCGGCGCGGCCATCCGCCTCGTGGAGTCCATGCGCTCGCCCCTGGACGGCCGCATGCTCGGCAGGCAGATCGTGCGCGAGATCGTCTACCGCGTGCTCTGCGGCGAGCAGGGCGGCGCGCTGCGCGCCGTGGCCGCGCGGCACAGCGGCTTCGGCCAGATCGCCCGCGTGCTCAAGCGCATCCACTCCGAGTACGACCAGGCCCTGGACATCGAGACCCTGGCGCGCGAGGCGGGCATGAGCGTGTCGAGCTTCCACCAGAGCTTCAAGGCCGTGACCTGCACCTCGCCCATCCAGTACCTGAAGAGCATCCGGCTGCACAAAGCCCGGCTGATGATGCTGCAGGACGGCTACAACGCCAGCACCGCGGCGGGCCGCGTGGGCTACCAGAGCCCCTCGCAGTTCAGCCGCGAGTTCAAGCGCTTCTTCGGCCACAGCCCGGCCGAGGAGGCCGCGCGCCTGCGCGGGGCAGAGGCCTAGGGCGAGGGGGGGTCGGAGGACGCCGCGCCGGACGATTTGCCGGGCGGCGTTTCGGCCGTTGCGCAGCGCAGGGCCTCCGCCAGGCCCCCGGCCAGGAAGCGGCGCACCAGCTCGGGCATGAGCCGGGTGCGCACGCGGGAGGGGTCTATGCCGAAGCGGCGCCAGAGCATGGCCCGCACGGCCGCGCGGGCGTCCATGTGGCTCGTGTACACGCCGAAGCCCATGCCCTGCATGCCGGGCTTCTCGGCCGGGTCCGCGGGCGCGGGGCAGGCCGGGGAGACCGAGATGTAGCTGCGGCAGGCGTAGGGGCGGACCGGATAGACCCGGCACAGCCCGTCGCGCAGGAAGACGCAGGGCACGACGAAGTCCGCGAACCTGTGGCTGCCGTCGTCCACCCCGTCGCGAAAGCGGCGCTCCGCCCAGGCCACGAAGGCGTCGCGCACGTCGCGGGTGCGCTCGTCCCACTCGGCATGGGCGGCCTCGAAGGCGGCGCGCAGCTCCGGGCGGCGTTCGAGGTAGAGCCCGATCAGGGCCGCCTCGAAGGGGTCGCAGGTGATGGGCTGGTGGCAGCAGCCCGTGCACCCGGCCCTGCAGACCACCGGGCTGCCCTGCTCCGCGACGAACTTGAACATCTCCCGGCCCTCGGCATCCAGCACCGTGTTGGCCGCCTGCATCACCAGGGCCGCCTTGCGGGCCTCGGCCTTGTCCGCGCCGCCCTCGCTTTCCGCTCCGTCGGCCTCGCCGATCTCGCCGATCTCGTAATCGAACCCGCCGAGCGCCGCCCGCCGCTCCTCGCACGGATCCAGGAAATACCTGAGGACCGCCTCGAAAAGCTCCAGGTCGTGGGCCGTCTCGCACGGCACGGCAAGGTTCTGCGCGTCGCGATGCATGTGTCCCTCATACGACGCGCGGCGCGCCTTGACAAATCTTGACGCGGCGCGGCGGGCGAACGCCGCGCGGGATGCGAGGGGGGACGGGCGGAGGCCGGAAAGCGCCGAAAGGCAGGGACGGATGCGAAGAGGGGCGGAAGGGCTAGTCGCCGGTCGTGCCGTCGTCGGGCAGGACCTTGTCCACGCGGTAGCGGCGGTAGAGCCAGAAGCCCCACAGGGTGGAGGCCACGAAGAGCACGGCGGCGATGGTGATGCGCACGGCCGGGGCCACGCGCACGCCCTTGCCCACCAGGGCGAAGACGAGATTCTGGGGCACGTAGCCGATGAGCGAGCCCGCGAGGAAGGGCAGCAGCGGGATGGAGGTGAGCCCGGCGAGCAGGCTGGTGACCAGGTTGTTGCCCACGGGCAGGAGGCGCAGGACCATGCTCATGGCGAAGGGGTTCTTGCCCAGGAAGCGGTCGAAGGAGGCGATGCGGCGGCCGAAGCGGCGCGCCGCGAAGCCGCGCCCGAAGAAGCGGGCGTAGGCGAAGATGAAGGTGCTGCCGAGCGCCGCGCCCAGGCAGGAGAGCAGCGTGCCCATGCCGACGCCGTAGACGTAGCCGCCGAGGAAGGCCGGGAGCTGGCGCGGCATGCCGAGCACCGAGACCAGCGCCGAGCCGAGCACGAAGAGCAGCCAGCCGAGGGCGCCCATGCCCTCCAGGCTCGCGGCCAGGGCGTTGCGGTCCAGGTTCTGGTTCAGCTTGGCCGCGTGCATGGCGAAGCCGATGGCGGCCAGCGAGACTATGAGCAGAAGGCCCTTGAGGATGGCGCGCACGCGGCGGCGGGACGAGGCCGCGGGAATGTCTTCCCGGTCGGGCGCGGCATCGGCGTTTTCGGAAGCGGCGGACGCGGCATCGGCGTCATCGCGGGGCGCGGACGCGCCGGGGGCGCCGGAGGTGCCGACCTCGTCCGGCCGGTCGGGGCGCGGGGGGGTGGCCATGCGGCTAGTTCTTTTCCTTGATCTCGTACTGGATGTAGCGGGCGCGCAGCCAGCGCACGCCCAGGAGATCGTACCCGCCGGAGATGGCGCGGTCCAGGGTGCCGTACTTGGACTTGCCCGCCACGCGCGGGCGGTGGTTCACCGGCCGCTCGGCCACGCGCGCGCCCTGCCAGAGCATGAGGTTCGGCAGGAAGCGGTGCATGCCCTTGAACACGGGCATGCGCCGGGCCATGTCGGCGCGCATGATCTTCAGCGAGCAGCCCGTGTCGGTCACGGTCTTGCCGGTCATGCGGGTGCGCACGAAATTGCCGATCTTGGAGGCGATGCGCTTCATGAAGCTGTCGCGGCGCCTGGCGCGCAGGCCGCAGGCCATGTCGTAGCCCTGGTCGATGAGCTCGAGCAGCAGCGGGATGTCGGCCGGGTCGTTCTGCAGGTCCGCGTCTATGGTCACCACCAGGTCGTGCCGCGCCGCGGCGAACCCGGCGGCAAAGGCGGCGGACTGCCCCCTGTTGGCGGCGAACGCGGCGTAGCGCACGTGCTCGGGATCGGCGGCTGCCAGCTCGCGGATGACGGCGAGGCTCCTGTCCGTGGAGCAGTCGTCCACGAACACGGCCTCCCAGGGGCGGCCGAGCGGTGCCAGCGCGGACCGGATCTGGTCCATGAGGGGCCTCAGATTGTCTTCCTCGTTGAAGACGGGGATGACGACGGAAAGGGAGGAATTGCTCTGCATGACCGTCCCCGTCTAATTGAGGCGCGTAAAAAAGTAAAGATTGGGGTTGACAGTCAGCCGCACCGTAAGTACATACACCTTCCTTCGTGACGCGGGGTGGAGCAGTACGGTAGCTCGTCGGGCTCATAACCCGAAGGTCGTCGGTTCAAATCCGGCCCCCGCTACCAAAGAAATCAAGGGCTTGCAGGAGAAATCCAGCAAGCCCTTTTTCTTTGTCGCGGGCATCGCGCGGGAAGCGATTGAGCTGTCCGGCCTCTCCGGCTATTTTCGGCCCATGACGACACGCACGCCGCTCACCTCTCTCCTCGCCGCCCTTCGCCCCGTCGCGGTCCTCTGCGCGGCCTGCCTCCTCCTGGGCGCCGTCCCGTTGGTCGCGCTCGCGGAGCAGGCGGCCTGGACCTCGCCGGACGGACGCTACGGGGCGGCCTTTCCCGGCGCGCCCACGGCGGTGGACGCGGCGCCCGGGGGGCTTCAGGGCACGTCCTACGTCTACGTGCGCAAAAGCGGCGTGGCGGCGCGATTCATCCTTTCGGCCATCACCGAGCCGTCCCTGGCGCAACTGTCCGGAAGCGACGCCAGGCGCGCGGCCCTCGAGAGCGCCGTGCGTTCCTTCGCGGCCACGCTCGGGGTGGACGAAAAGGACCTCCAGCTCGACTGGGACGTCTTCCCCGGCTTCGGCCCGCGCTGCCTGTACGACTTCGTGCACCGGAGCAGGAGCGGCAAGACACTGCTGCGCATCGTCGGCTTCGAGATCATCGACGGCGACCGGCTGGTCGATGTGAACGTGACCGTCCGCTCGGACTACGACTATGCCGGGGACGCCCAGATCAGGGCATTTCTCGGGAACTTCAAGGTCTTCGTCAGCGAGGCGGAGTACAAGCCGCTGCTCGACGCCGTCGCCGCGACCGCCGCGCGCGTTCCCCTGGCCGAGACGGCGTGCCCGGCGGACCTCGCGCGGGACATGGCCTCCATCGCGAGCGGCAACGGCTACCTCCAGGTGGGGCTGCGCTGCTACGCCTCGTCATCGAGCGTCGCGGACGTCACGCGGGCGCTCGATGGTGCCGGAAACGGCGGCCGCGCCGAGGTCCGGCCCGGAACGTGGCACGACGCCTTCGCCAACGGCAAGGAGCGCACCGACGTGGTCGGCGACAAGGGCATCCTCTGGTTCGTCTGGCCGCTGGCCGAACTCGACTGGCCCGGCCTGCCCCAGGGAACGCGCTCCGTGGTCGTGGCGCAGCCCGTGCAGTAGGCGCTCCTCCGCCCGCCCGTTTCTTCTTCCGCGGACATGCCTCTGCCCCCGCTTGCGCACAGGCCCCGGCTGTTTTAGATGATGGCCTTCGCGCGCGCTTCGGGTCAGCCGATGCAATCGCACGCAGGCGGACCGTGAAGGGCCGCGCGCGTGCCGTCCGAAGAGGCCGCGCGGGACGATATTTTTCCCGAGGAGGGCCGCAATGGCCGAGACGAACGACGACGTGAGCCGCCTGCGCCACCTGGGCAGCAGCGAGGTGGAGCACAACTATTCCGATCCGTCCGGGGAGATCCTGGACACCTTCGACAACCGCTATCCCGAGCGGGACTACGTGGTCACGCTGACGTTTCCGGAGTTCACCTCCCTGTGCCCCAAGACCGGCCAGCCGGACTTCGCGACCATCACCATCCAGTACACGCCGGACAAGCTCTGCGTGGAGACCAAGTCGCTGAAGCTCTACTTCGCGGCCTTCCGCAACGCGGGCTGCTTCATGGAGAGCATCACCAACCGCATCTGCGACGACCTCGCGGCGGCGCTTTCGCCGCGCTGGCTCAAGGTGACGGGAGACTTCAACCCGCGCGGCGGCATCCATCTGGTGGTGGACGCCGAGTACAGGAAGTAGGCATGGCCGGCCTTTGCGACGAATCCGCCCTGGTCGTCTTCTCCGGCGGTCAGGACTCCACGACCTGCCTGGCCTGGGCGCTGGCGCGCTTCTCCCGCGTGGCCACCCTCGGCTTCGACTACGGCCAGCGCCACGCCGTGGAGCTCACCTGCCGCCAGGACGTGCTCGGCGCCATGGCCGAGCTCTCGCCGGACTGGGCCGCGCGCCTGGACGCCGACCAGACCCTGCACCTCGGCCTGTTCAAGGAGATCGGCGGCACGGCCCTGACCGAGGAGATCGAGGTCCAAATGGCCGAGAGCGGCCTGCCCAACACCTTCGTGCCGGGCAGGAACCTCGTCTTCCTCACCGCGGCCGCGGCCTACGCCTACCGCCGCAACATCCGGCACATCGTCATCGGCGTGTGCGAGACGGACTTCTCCGGCTACCCGGACTGCCGCGACGACACCGTCAAGGCCATGCAGGTGGCCATCAACCTAGGGATGGAGACGCGCTTCGTGGTCCACACGCCGCTCATGTGGATCGACAAGGCCGCCACCTGGCGGCTGGCCGAGGAGCTGGGCGGACAGGAGTTCGTGGACCTGGTGGTCTCGCGCACCCACACCTGCTACCTGGGCGAGCGCGGCGAGCTGCACCCCTGGGGCCACGGCTGCGGCGAGTGCCCGGCCTGCGAGCTGCGCGCCAGGGGCTACGAGGCCTACGCGGCGGGCAAGACGAAAAGCTGATGGCCTACCGGGTCAAGGAGATCTTTTACACCCTGCAGGGCGAGGGGGCGCGCGCGGGCCGGGCGGCCGTGTTCTGCCGCTTCTCCGGCTGCAACCTGTGGAGCGGCAGGGCCGAGGACCGCGCGACCGCGGCCTGCCCCTTCTGCGACACGGACTTCACGGGCACGAACGGCCCGGGCGGCGGGGTCTTCGCCACGGCCGACGAGCTCGCGGCCGCGATCCTGGCGCATTTCCCCGCCTTCGCGCACCCGGCCTACCGGCCCTACGTGGTCTTCACCGGCGGCGAGCCCGCGCTGCAGCTGGACGAGGCGCTGATCGCGCGCCTGCACGCCGTGGGTTGCGAGCTGGCCGTGGAGAGCAACGGCACCCTGCCCTTGCCCCCGGGGCTCGATTGGGTCACCATCAGCCCCAAGGCGGGCATGCAACTCGCCACGCGCGCGGGCCAGGAGCTGAAGCTCGTCTGGCCGCAGCAGGGCCTGGGCCCGGACGACCTGGCGGAATTCGAGCGCCTGGACTTCGCCCACTTCTTCCTGCAGCCCTGCGGCAGCGGTGGGCGCGGCGAAGACGCCCGCGCCGGGGCGAGCGCCGAGGCGGTGCGCGCCTGCCTCGCGCGGCCCGTGTGGCGCCTGAGCCTTCAGACGCACAAGTACATCGGGATCCCCTAGCCCGGGGCCCCGTAAAATTTCAGACCGGATCAGCACAGGTGGAACAGATGGACATCTACGTGACCCTCAGCTTCGACGCGGCCCACCGCCTGCCCTGCGTGCCCGAGGGGCACAAGTGCGGCAACCTGCACGGCCACACCTTCCAGGTGGAGGTGCACGTGAGCGGCGAGGTCGAGGAGGCCTCGGGCTGGGTCCTGGACTTCGGGGACATCAAGGAAACCGCCAAGCCGGTCATCGCCCGCCTGGACCACGCCTACCTGAACGACATCGAGGGGCTCGAGAACCCGACCAGCGAGAACATCGCCCGCTGGCTCTGGCCGCAGCTGAAGTCCCGACTGCCTGCCCTCTCCTGCCTCGTGGTCCGCGAGACGCCCACCTCCGGGGCCGTCTTCAGGGGTGAGGGGCGCGGAGAGGGGCGCGGCGGCAAGGGTTAGCCCGCGCCCGTTCCGCCCCCGTCTTCCCGCACGCCCGGCCCGCCCGCCGGGCCGACATTCCCGCCCTGTTCGTCCCCGCCGCTTCCGTCCACCTCGCCCGTGGCGTGCTCCTTGAGCCAGCGCCCGAACTTCCCGTCCACGACCAGCAGGTGGCCGATGAGCCATTCCTTGAGCAGCGCCAGGACCTCCTCGGGCGTGACCTCGCTGTGCACGTAGAGCGACTGCTGCATGACCAGGACCCGCTTCCCCAGGTTGCGGTGCGCCTCGCGCTGCTCCTCGAGCCCCGGATAGCCGAGCCGGGCCATGTACTCCTCCTCCATGGCGCAGTGGGAGGAGAGGTAGTCGCGCAGCTCCGCAACGCAGGTGGCCACCTTGTTCTCGCCGCTGCCGACGTGCATGGCCGTGACCAGCCCGTCCGCCAAGCGGACCAGGTGCTTGTGCTGCTCGTCGAGCTTGCGCACGCCGAGGCTCAGGTTGTCGCTCCAGGGCAGGCGGGGCATGGCGTCTCCAGGGTGCGGGTGAACGGGCAGAGATCGTCCGAACATAGCACGGCACAGGGAAAGGGCAAGGCCGTGCCGCGCGAAACGGTGTTCAGGCCCCTTCAGGCGAAATCACGGCCCCCGCTCACGCGCCCTCTCCGTGTTGGGGGTGCCATCCCGGCCTCGATCTCGGAAAGCTCGGCGATGCGCAGCACGGGCTTCACGGTCGTTCCCGCCAGGGAGTCGGCCATGGCCCGGTTCACGTCCGCGAAATCGTAGAAGCGCACCAGCCGGTCGAAGGGGAAGCGCCCGGCGCGGAAGTGCCCGATGAGGGCCGGGATGAAGCGCTGCGGCACGGCGTCGCCCTGGATGACGCTCATGGCCCTGCGCCCCCCGGACAGGGAGGCGGGCGCGGCCTCGCCCGTGAGCAGGGCCGTGCTGCCGCCCGGGGCCAGGATGTCCAGGGAGAGGCTGTGCATGGCGCCGCTCCCCGTGGTCTCCACGGCGTGGTCCACGCCGCGCGGGGCGATCTTCCCGATGCGCGCGGCCACGTCCGCCGCGCCCGCGTCCCGCTCCGTGCGCACGGCGTGCGTGGCGCCCAGCTCTTCCGCCAGGGCCAGGCGCTCGGGCACCGTGTCCACGGCGATGACGGGCGAGGCGCCCGCGATGCGCGCCGCCATGACCGCGGCCAGCCCCACGGAGCCCGCGCCGAGCACCAGCACGCTCTCCCCGGCCCCGACGGCCAGGGAGTTCAGCACCGTGCCCGCGCCGGTCTGCAGGCCGCAGCCCAGCGGGGCCAGCAGGTGCAGCGGCAGGTCCTTGTCCACGCGCACGATGTTGCGCGCCGTGGCCAGGGTGTGGGTGGCGAAGGAGGACTGGCCGAAGAAGTGGCCGCGCACGCCGTCCGAATAGGCGTTGCTGCCGTCCAGGCGCGCGAAGCCGAAGTTGGCGTCCCAGAAGTTCTCGCAGTGCACGGGCCGTCCGGCCAGGCACTCGGGGCAATGGCCGCAGGACTGGTAGGAGAGCACCACGTGGTCGCCCGGGGAGAGGCCCTGCACCTCGGCGCCCACGGCCTGCACCACGCCCGCGCCCTCGTGCCCCAGGATCACGGGGCCTGATTCGCCGTATTCCCACAGGCCGATGTCCGTGTGGCAGACGCCGCTGGCCGCGAGCCGCACCAGGATCTCGTCGGGCCTCGGCGGCTCGAGGCGCAGATCCTCCATGCGCAGGGGCTCGCCGCCCGCGCGCAGCACGGCCGCGCGCAGGGGAACGGAGCCGTGCGGCGCGGGACCTTTGCCGGAACTTTTTCTCGCGGGCATGGATGACCTCGCTCGTGATCTCCCCCGGCGCCGCGCCTGTCCGTTTCGCGAAATCGCCTGTCCTGGACACGGAAGACGCCCGGGCTCCTTGATGATACTCCTTGCCGTGCCGTACGCAACTTTCGCGCGCAACCGCTGAAAAAAGGTGCCTTTGCATGGCCGACCAGGCTTCCGCCCCCCTGCTCCCGCCGCGCCGCCCGGGCCTCCGCCATCTGCTCGCCTGGCTCGTGGTGCTCGTCGCCGCGGCCGTGCTCGCCGCGCCCTCGCTGCTGGCCCCCTCCCTGCTCGCGCAGCACGGGCTCACGCCCGCCCTGGTGCGCGGCAGCTCGGCCATCGTCCTGGCCGTGGGCTTCTGGGCCCTGGGCACGCTGCCGGAGTTCGTCACCGCGCTGCTCTTCTTCCTCGTGTGCATGGTCTTCCGGCTGGCCCCGGCGGACGTGGTCTTCTCGGGCTTCCAGTCCAGCGCGGTCTGGCTGGCCTTCGGCGGGCTCATCCTCGGCGCGGCCATCCGCCGCTCAGGCCTTGCGGGCCGCATGGTGCGGCTGTGCCTCTCGCGCTTCTCGGGCGGCTACGCCGCGCTCATGGCCCTGCTCGTGGCCGTGGGCATGGGCCTGGCCTACTTCATCCCCTCGTCCATGGCCCGCGCCGTGCTGGTCACGCCCATCGCCGCAGGGCTGGCCGAGAACCTCGGCTTCGGGCCGGACTCGCGCGGCCGCATGGGGGTCATCGCGGCCGCGGCCCTCGGCTCGACCCTGCCCGCCTTCGCCATCCTCACCAGCAACGTGCCCAACATGGTCATGGCGGGCGCCAGCGAGAGCATCTACGGCCTGCCCATCCACTACGGCGACTACTGGCTGCTCAACTATCCGGTGCTCGGGCTGGGCAGCGCGGCCTTGTGCATCCTGCTGCTGCCGTTCTTCTTCAGCGAGGCCCCGGGCCACGAGCGCAAGGCGGCCGAGCCCAGGCCCTGGTCGCGCGAGGAAGGCGTCCTCTCCGTGGTGCTGCTGGCGACCCTGGTGCTGTGGGCCACGGACTCGCTGCACGGCATCGCCCCGGCCTGGGTGGCGCTGGGCGCGGCCGTGCTCTGCTTCCTGCCCACCATGGGCAGCCCGGGCGACCTGCTCGAGCGCGTCAATTTCGCGCCCTGGCTGTTCATCGCGGGCGTCACGGGCATGGGCGCCGTGGCCGCCAGGATCGGCCTGGCCGATGAGGCGGGCAGGCTCATCGCGGGCTTCGTGCCGCACGGCGGCTTCCCGGCCTACGCCGCGCTGCTGGCCATCGGCGCGGCCGTCTCGTTGTGCACCTGCCACCCGGCCGCCCCGGCCGTGCTCACGCCCCTGGCCGCCACCCTGGCCCAGGCCAGCGGCTGGCCGCTTCAGAGCGTGCTCATGGCCCAGGTGCCCGCCTGGGTGGTCTTCCCCTTCCTCTACCAGGCGCCGCCGCTCATCGTGGCCCTGTCCCTGGGCCGGGTGCCGCTGTCCAAGGTCATGCCCATGTTCCTGACCTACTTCGTCCTGGCCGCGGTGCTGCTCCTGCCCCTGCACTACCTCTGGGGCCGCCTGCTCGGCGTGTTTCCCTAGCCCTGCTTCGCGCCCGCGCCCCAGGGCAGGCGGCGGATGCGCCTGCCCGTGGCCGCGAAGAGCGCGTTGGCCACGGCCGGGGCGATGGGCGGCACACCCGGCTCGCCCACGCCGGTGGGCGGCTCGCTCGACTCCACCACGTGCACCTCGATGCGCTTGGGCCTGCGCGCGAAGCGCAGGACCTTGTAGTCGTGGAAGTTCGATTCCTTGACGCGCCCCTCTTCCAGGGTCACGCCCTCCTCCCAGGCGGCTGACAGGCCGAAGGTGATGCCGCCCTCCATCTGGGCGCGCACGACGGCCGGGTTCACGACCCGGCCGCAGTCCACGGCGCAGACCACGCGCTCCACGCTGAAGCCGCCGTCCTCCGCCGGGGCGATCTCGGCCACGTGGGCCACGAAGGAGCCGAAGGACTCGTGCACCGCGAGCCCGCGCGCGTGCCCCTCGGGCAGGGGCGAGCCCCAGCCCGCCTTGTCCGCGGCCAGCTCCAGCACGCCCAGGTGGCGCGGATGCCCGGCGAGCAGGTCGCGGCGGAACTCCAGGGGATCGCGCCCGGCCGCGCGGGCCAGCTCGTCCATGACCACCTCCACCGCGAAGGCCGAGTGCGAATGGCCCACGGAGCGCCACCACAGCGTGGTCACGCCCGTCTCCATGGTGTGCTGCGCCACGGTGAGGCCGGGCACGGCGTAGGGCAGGTCCGCCGCGCCCTCCACCGTGGTCATGTCGATGCCGTCCTTGACCGCCATGGCCTCGAAGGGCGTGTACAGCGTCAGGGACTGCCCCGCGATGTGCTGCTCCCAGGCCGTGAGGCGGCCCTCGGCGTCGAGCCCGGCCCGGATGGAGTGCACGTAGAGCGGCCGGTAGCGGCCGCCCCGGATGTCGTCCTCGCGGCTCCAGACCAGGTGCACGGGCGCGGGCTCCTTCAGGGCGCGCAGCACCTGCGCGGCCTCGCTGACGTAGTCCGAGGGCGGGTTGGCCCGCCTGCCGAAGCTGCCGCCCGCGAAGACCGTGCGGATGTCCACCTGCCGCCGGTCGAGCCCGGCGGCGTTGGCCGCGTTCTGCTGGTCCACGGTCTGGAACTGGTCGCCCGCGAAGATCTCCAGGCGTCCCTCGTCCGTCATGCGCGCCACGCAGTTCAGCGGCTCGAGCGGGGCGTGGGCCAGGTAGGGGAACTCGAAGACCGCCTCCACGGTCTTGGCCGCCTGCGCGAGCGCCTTGGCCGCGTCGCCGTCGCGCCGCGCCAAGAGCCCCTCGCCGGAGACCGCCTCGCGGTACTCGGCGAACAGCTCCTCCGAGCCGCGCGACTCGGCCCCTGCATCGTCCCACTCGATGGAAAGCGCCTCGCGGCCGCGCAGCGCAGCCCAGGTGTTCTCGGCCACCACGGCCACCCCCTGGGGGATCTCCACCACCTCGCGCACGCCGGGCGTATCGAGGGCCTCGGCGGGGTCGAAGGACTTCACCCGGCCGCCGAAGCGCGGCGGCCGGGCCACCACGGCCGTGAGCATGCCGGGCAGGCGCACGTCCATGGCGAACCGCGCCCGGCCCGCCACCTTGGCGGGAATGTCCAGTCGCTCGTCCTGGCGGCCGATGAGGCCGAAGTCGGCCGGGTTCTTGAGGGGGATGTCGCGCCCGTTTCGGGCTCCCTTTTCCTCCCTCAGGGCCTCGGCCTTGGCCGCGAGCCCGCCGAAGCCCGCCTCCCGGCCGCTCGGGCCGTGGCGCACCACGCCCTTCGCCACGTCGATCTCCGCCGCGGGCACGTCCCACTCCTCGGCCGCGGCGGCCACGAGCAGCGCCCGCGCCTCGGCCCCGGCCGTGCGGTACTGCTCGAAGGAGTTGGCGATGGCCGTGCTCCCGCCCGTGCCCTGCATGGGGCCGAAGAAGAGGTTGTTGTAGAGCCGCTCGTCCGCGGGCGCGCCCTCGGCGCGCATCTGCTCCCAGGCCGCGTCCATCTCCTCGGCCACCAGGGTGGCGAGCCCGGTGTAGGCGCCCTGGCCGGCCTCCAAATGCTTTACGAGCACCGTGACCGTGCCGTCGGCCGCGACGCGTACGAAGGGGTTGGGGGAAAAGACGGGCGCGGGCGCCTCCCCGTCGCCGGGAAGCGAGACCTCCGGGGTCGCGCCCTTCCCGGCCATCTCTTTGGCCGCGCGGCGCACGGCCGCGGCTATGCGCGTGTAGGTACCGCAGCGGCAGAGGTTCTTCTGCATGGCCTTGGCCACGGCCGCGTCGTCCGGCTCCGGGTTCTCCGCCAGCAGGGCCACGGCCTGCAGGATCTGGCCCGGCTGGCAGTAGCCGCACTGCGGCACCTGCTCCGCCACCCAGGCCCGCTTCACCGGATGGTCCTCGGCGATGCCCTCGATGGTCGTGACGGCCGCGCCCTCGGCGTCCTTGGCCTTGAGCGTGCACGAGGGCCTCGCCTTGCCGTCGAGGAGCACCGTGCAGCCCCAGCACTGCCCCTTGCCGCAGCCGAACTTCGGCCCGGTGATGTCGAGAACGTCGCGCAGGACCCAGAGCATGGGCATCTGGGGATCCACTTCCACCGTGTATTCCCGGCCGTTGACCGTGAACTTCGCCATGGCGTCTTCCTCCGGCAGGACCGGCGTGAGGCCCGGTCCTTTTTTTGGGAGAAAGCGTACCACGGCGGCGCGGCTAAAGTCACTTCCAAGGCGCGGCAAGACGGAAAAACATGGCTTTGCGGCTGGGAGACGGGCTTTTCCGCCATTGCGCAAAGACGCGCCGCTTCGGTACGGCGCAAAGGAGGAGCGGCCCGGCTCAGGCCAGCTCGCGGGTCAGGAAGACGAGGTGCTCGGCGTATCCCGTCTCGTCGAAGCCCGGGGAGGCGTGGTTCATGAAGCCGTGGGCGTAGGGGGTGGAGACGCAGGTCACGTTCGGCCGTCCGGCCAGCCGCTGCTGCATGGCCGCCACGTCCATGACCTCCTCGCGCGCCGGGAAGACCAGGGTGCAGGGACAGCGCGGCGCGAGGTCCGCGTCGTGGCGGATCTGCACGCTGTAGTAGCAGTAGGCCCGCAGGACGCCCTGCGCGGCCGGGCCGCAGGCCGCGCGCCAGACGGCACCGGCCCCGGCGCTGAAGCCGAGGAGCACCGGCCGCGCGGACGCGTCCTCTTCCCGCAGCCCGGCCAGGGCGGCGGCCACCACCTCCGCGTAGCGGTCCGGTCCGCACTCGGCCTTATAGGCGGCGTAGGCCTCGTCGCGACCCGCGAAGCGGCGCCGCCGCCCCTCGTAGGGGTCCGTGACGCGCCCGGCGCCCGGAGCGGGCGCGAGGACGCGGGCCAGGATGTCCATGTACTCGTTCTGGCCGAATATGTCCGTGGCCAGGATCAGGTGGGTGGCGTTCACGGGCTTTCCTCCAGGTCGGGAGAACGGGGCGATCGCCTGTACGCGGCCAGGACGGCGCGCTTGTCTTCCTTGCGCAAGAGCTTGATGCGCCTCTCCAGGCGGCAGGCCTCGGCCCGGTCGCCCACCCGCGCCGCGGCCGCGAGGCTCACCGGCCTGCGGGAGCGGGTGTAGCGCGCGCCGCCGGGCAGCTCGCCGTTGTGCTCGGCCAGGCGGCGCGAAAGGTCGGTGGTCACGCCGCAGTAGAGCGTTCCGTCCGCGCATCGCACCAGGTAGACGAACCACCCCTTTGCCTGCGTAAAACCGCTGTCCATGCGCAGTCATACGCGCCGCAAAGGCGGGCGCGCAAGGCCGGACGCACGACGATGCAAAAAGAATCGCGCCCTTTGTCGACAAGGACGTGGCTTTGGAGGTAGAAGGGGCATGGTGCGTCGACCGCTGCGGCGCATGGGCCCGCGCGTCGAACCCCAAGTCCAGGAGGCCTGAGAGTGAAGGTTGCAGCTTCCCCCGTCGTTCTCATCGTGGAGGACGAGAGCGTCACGGCCATGTTCGTGAAGCTCATGCTGCAGCGCCTGGGCGCGCACGCCGTGGCCACGGCCGCGAGCGGCGAGGAGGCCCTGGAGATGGCCGAGAGCCTGAAGCCGACGCTGGCCGTCCTGGACATCTGCCTGGGCGAAGGCATCGACGGCATAGAGACCGCGCGCCGCCTCAAGGAGTCCCACGCCGTCGAGGTGGTCTTCCTGAGCGCCTATTCCGACGCCGAGATCCGCTCCCGGGCCATGGCCGTCGGCCCCCTGGCCTATCTCCTGAAGCCCCTGGACGTGGACCGCCTGCAGGACGTGCTGCAGACCCTGCGCGCCCGCAGCGCGTAAGATTCCAAGTCCCCGGGTTCCCCTTCCCGCGCCCTTCCGCGAGCAGCCCCTCCGGCTCGCATCCCCGCCTTCCTTTCCGTCCCGGTCCGTCTCGTGCCGCGCTCGCGCCTGCCGCAAGCGCGGGGGAGCACGCAGGCGACGGCCTGTCCAGCGAACACCCCGTCCGAGCGATCCGCCGGGGTCTGACTGTGCGTTCAGAAAAAAATGTCGCCATGGTGATAATAACGCACCGGAGCGCGTTTCCGCCGCCTTTTCCCTGGACGGCCAGGAACCCGGCATGCTAAAAGGAGGCCGAGGGGTATTTGCCTGTAACGGCACGTCATATATACGCTAGTTTTCGTCAGGAATACTTTTCGGAAGCCCTCTCGCGCGACGAGCGAGAGACTTCACAGCGAGTTGAACATGTCTTTAAAAGCAGGAGTGCAGGGAAAGCCCGGACCGGGCCCTGACGGCCGGAGCGCGGGCACCGCCCCGGACGAGGCGGGCATCCTCCCCTTCGCCGCCGACCCGGCCATGCTGGCCCGGCTGTTCGGCAGCGGCCCGGCACTCCTTTTCAAACGCCACGCCGCAGACGGCTGGCCCCTTGCGAGCGTCAGCGGCGATCTCGGCCTTTCCTCCCCGGGAAGCGACCTCCTGCGCCCGGGCAGACGCTACGCGGACCTGCTGCACCCGGACGACGCGGCGCGGGTGCGCGCCGCCGTCGCGCGGGCCGAATCCGACGGCGCGGGCGAACTCAGCCAGAAATACCGCATCCTCGTCCCCCAGGGGCCCGTCGAGGCCTGCGCGCAAGGCTCCGGCACCGCCACGGCCAGGCAGCGCGCCGTCTGGCTGCACGAACGCATGGTCATCGAGCGCGACGCGGCGGGCCTTCCCACGGCCCATGTCGGCTACCTCCTGGACGTCAGCACGCAGCACACGGCCGAAGCCGAGGCCGCCGCCCTCGAACAGGTGCGCGGCGTCCTGCAGAAGCACCTGAACGGCGTGGCCGTGGAGTATCTGGGGCCGGACCTGCGCGTGCGCTGGGCCAGCAACACGCTCTTCCGCAATTCCGGACACGGGCTGGAAGCCGTCCTGGGCCGGACCTGCCACGAGGTCCTGAAGGGCCGCGGCACCCCCTGCCCCGGGTGCACCGCCATACGCGCCCTGCGCAGCGGCGAGCACGCCGAGGGTGAAAGCGTCACGCCGGACGGCCGCTCCTGGTGGCTGTCCAGCACCCCGGTGCGCGACCCCTCGGGTGTCATCGACGGCGTGGTGCACGTGGCCACGGACATCACCGGCCGCCTGCGCATGGAGCGCAACCTGCGCAAGAGCGAGGAGCGCTTCCGCTTCCTGGTGGAGAACATGCCCGTGCTCATCCACGCCCACGACCGCGAGGGCCGCTACATCTTCTGGAACAGGGAGGCCGAGCGGGTCACGGGCTGGGACGCGGACAGGATCATCGGCAACCCGGACGCGGCCCGCCTGCTCTACCCGGACGACGCCTACCGCGTCGAGGCCATGGAGCATATCCACGAGCAGAGGGAATACCGCCACCACGAGCTGGAGACGGTCTGCGCCGACGGCTCGCGCCGCATCATCGCCTGGACCAACGTCTCCCGCACCCTGCCCGTCCCCGGCTGGGCCTCGTGGGAGATCGGCGTGGACGTGACCGAGCACCACCGCCTGGAGGAATACCGCGCGGACGTGGAGCGGATCATGCGCCACGACCTGAAGAAGCCGCTGGTCCAGGCCGTGGAGATGGCCCGCCTGCTGCGCGAGACGGGCGACGAGGACGAGCTGCAGTCCTCGCTGCTCTCCGAGCTCGAGGGCAGCGCCCAGCGCAGCCTGCGCATGCTCGATGCCTACGTCAGGCTGCAGGCGGTGGAGGACGGCGGGCTGGACGGCGGAAACACGGCCAGCGTGTGCCTGGACGACCTGGCCGAGGCCGTGCTGGCCCAGACGGCCTTCACGGCCTCCAAGACGAACGGCTGCGTCTGCTGGACCTGGGAGGTCGACGAACTGCGCCGGCAGAGGATCACGGGCGACTTCTCCCTGCTCACGGCCATGCTCGCCAACCTCGTGGGCAACGCCCTGGAGGCCAGCCCGAGCGGCGCGCCCGTGCAGGTCGCGTGCTCGGCCGCGAACGGCCAGGCCATGCTCCGTATCTGGAACGACGCCCCCATCCCCGAGGCGGTGCGCGACCGCTTCTTCGAGAAGTTCGCCACCTACGGCAAGTCGGACGGCCTGGGGCTCGGCACCTTCGCGGCGCGCTTCATCGCCCGCGCCCACGGCGGCGATATCACGGCCGAGACCGCGGAAGACGCGGGCACGACCCTGACCGTGACCCTGCCGCTGGCCGACTGAAACCGGCCGATCCCGAAAGATCCCGAAAATGCCCCCGCCCGGCCGCGCCTAGGCCTTTGCCGAGGCTTCCCGTTCGATGGAAAGCGCCTGCGCCAGGATCTCCTGCGCGAGATCCGCAAGCCTCGCCGCCGTCTCGGCGCAGGCGGCCAGATCGCGCGCGAAGGCCTCGCCCTCGAGCTTAACCGCGAGCCCGATGGCCTGCTGCGCCCCGAAGATGCGGAAGGTGGTCTTCAGCTTGTGGGCCTCGAGCTGCACCGTGGCCGGGTCGGCCTCGGCCACGGCCTTCTCGATGGCCGCGATCTGTCCGGGGAGGTTGCCGCGCAGGGTGGCGCACATCTGGGCCACGGCGGCCGGGTCTCCGTCCACGAAGCTGTCCAGGACCGCACGGTCGATGAGCCCCGCCGAGTCCCCGTCCGCGGCTTCTCCCGCTTCACGCGTCCCGCCCTCGCCACCGGCATCGCCCGGGCTGCCCTCACCGCGGACGTCCGGCTCCCCGGCCTGATCGGTCGATTGCTCCCGGGCCGTTCCGCCCCGTCCTTCCGCGGCAAGCCTGGAGAGGATGGCCAGGAGCATGTCCGGGTCGGGCGGCTTGACCAGAAAGACGTCGATGCCCGCGGCCTCGAAGCGCTCGCGGTAGTCGGCCATGGCGTGCGCCGTGAGCCCGACGATGGGCGTGGCGGCCTTTTTCGCGTCCGGCAGGGCGCGGATGCGCTCGGCCGTCTGCATGCCGTCCATGCCCGGCATTTGCCCGTCCAGCACGATGACGTCGAAGTCGCGCTCCTCCAGGCGGGCCAGCGCCTGCTCCCCGCTCTCCGCCAGGCCCACGGAGTGGCCGTGGCGCATGAGCAGCTGGCGCAGGAGGATGCGGTTGATCTCGTTGTCCTCGACCACCAGCACGCGCATGGGCCGACCCGGGCCGAGCTGCTCCGGGCGTTTCGCGGCGGGCAGCTCCTCCTCCCGGGCCAGGCGCAGGCGCACGCTGAAGGAGAAGGTGCTGCCGCTGCCCTCCGTGCTCGAGACCTCTATCTCGCCGCCCATGAGCTCCACCAGACGGCGCGCGATGGCCAGCCCCAGACCGGAGCCTCCGAAGCGGCGCGCCATGGTGCCGTCGGCCTGGGTAAAGCTGTTGAAGACTGCGGAAAGCTTCCCGGCCGGGATGCCGATGCCCGTGTCGCTGACCGTGAAGCGCAGCAGCACGGTACGCTCGCTGCGCCCGACCACGCCGCACGCCATGGTCACTCCGCCCCGCTCCGTGAACTTGACGGCGTTGGAGAGCAGGTTGTTCAGCACCTGGCGCAGGCGCACGGGGTCGCCGTGCACGGCGGAGGGCACGTCCTCGGAGAAGGTCGCGGCGAAGGAGAGGCCCTTCTCGCGGGCCAGGACCTCGGCCAGGGAGAGGGTCGAGCGCAGCTCGCGCCTGAGGTCGAGGACGATGTCCTCGAGCTCCAGGCGTCCGGCCTCGATCTTGGAGAGGTCGAGGATGTCGTTGATGATCTCGAGAAGCATGGCCCCGGAGTCCTGGATCAGGCGCAGGGCCTGGCCGGTGCGCCCCTGCGGGGCCTCGTCCAGGAGAAGCCGCGTGATGCCGATGATGCCCGTGAGCGGCGTGCGGATCTCGTGGCTCATGTTGGCCAGGAAGGCGCTCTTGGCCCGGTTGGCCTCCTCGGCGTTGCAGCGGGCCTGCACGAGCTCCGCCTCCAGCCGCTTGCGCTCCGTGATGTCGTTGACGATGGCCAGGACGCAGCGCCTGCCGAAGGCCTCGATGCGCACGGCCGAGAAGAGCCAGGTCCGGGGCGTGCCGTCGTGTCTGATCCAGGAGATCTCCCGGTTCAGGACCACGCCGTTGTGCCTGATGGCCGCAAGGAAGTCCGTGCGCCCGCCGAGCCCGGGCCAGATGCCCGCGGCCACCGTGGTGCGCCCCACGAGCTCCTCGACCGGGACGCCCACGAGCTCGGCCATGGCCTTGTTGACCTGCAGGATGAGGCCGGTCTCCTCCTCGCAGATGGCGGCGCCGAGCGGGGTGTGCTCGAAGATCTTGGTGAAGCTGTCACGGCTCTGCCTGAGCCTCTCCTCGGCGGCCCGGCGCTCCTCGATCTCCACGCGCAGCGAGGCGGTCTGCGCGTTCACCGTCTCCTCCAGGTCGCGGCGCCGCGCCAGCAGGCTGCGCACGCGGGCCTTGTGCGCGCCGTAGATGATCATGCCGAGCAGCCCGAGGGAGAGGAGGGCGAACCACCAGGTGCGCCAGAAGGGCGGGGCCACGACCACGCGCAGCTCGCGCACGTCGGGGTTCCACAGGCCGTTGTTGTTGGCCGCCCGAACCTTGAAGACGTAGGTCCCCGGGTCGAGGTTGGTGTAGGTGGCGGACTGGCCGCTTTGCACCGTGGTCCAGTCCTTGTCGAAGCCCTGGAGCATGTAGGCGCACATGTTGCGCCTGGGGTCGGCGTAGTCCAGGGCCGCGAAGCGCAGGGTGAAGACGCGCTCGCGCCAGCTCAGTTCGACGGTGCCCGCGGCGCTTATGTCCGTGGGCAGGGGGTGGGGCCGGTTGAAGACCGTGAAGTCCGTGAGCGCGGGCGTGGCCCGGTGGCGGTTGGGCCGGATGTTCTCGGGGAAGAAGTAGGTCAGCCCCTTCTGGCCGCCGAAGAACATCTCCCTGGTCCAGCCGCGATGGTACGAGTTCATCCAGAACTCCGGCCCCTGCAGGCCGTCGCGCGCGGAGAAGTTGCGGATCGAGAAGTCGCCCGTGTCCATGCGTGAGAGACCGCGGTAGGTGGACATCCAGAGCCCGCCCTCGTCGTCCAGGAGCATGCCCTGGATGGCGTCGCTCGGCAGGTCCGCATTGCCCGACTGGAAGCGCATGAAACGCCCGCTCGCGCGGTCGAAGCGGTTGAGCCCGCTGTCCGTGCCCACCCAGAGGATGCCCGTGGCGTCCTCGACCACGGGCGTGACGCGGTCGTTGGACAGGCTCGCCGGATCGTCCGGGTCGTGCCGCCAGTGGGTGAAGACCCCGGTCTTCGGGTCCAGGCGGTTCAGCCCGCCGTTGGTCCCGATCCAGAGCATGCCGTCGCTCGTCTGCATGACGCTGCGCACCCGGTCGTGGCTGATGCTCGCGGGATCGGCCGGATCGTGCCGGTAGTGGGCGAAGGCACCCCTGCCTCCCCTCGCGTCGGGGTCGAAACGGTTGAGCCCTCCCCGGCTCGTGCCGACCCAGATGACGTGGTCGCGGTCCTCGAAGAGGCACCAGACCTTGTCCTGGCTCAGGCTCTGCGGATCGTCGTCGCTGTGCCGGTAGTGGCAAAACGTCCCGTCCGGCAGCAGCAGGTTCAGCCCGTTGTCCACCGTGCCCACCCAGAGGCGGTGCTTCGAGTCCTCGAGCAGGCAGCTTATGCGGTCGTCCGAGATGCTGCCCGGGTCGGCCGGGTCGTGGCGGAAGACCCGCACCCTGCCCCTGGCCCGGTCCACGCGGTCGAGCCCGTTGTAGCTCGTGCCCACCCAGAGCGCGCCCGAATGGTCCAGGAAGACGGCGCTGACGAGGTCGCCGGACAGGCCCCTGCCGGGATCCCAGGGCTCGCGGCGCAACAGCCCGAAGCTCTGGAAGTCCGGATTGTAGACGTTGAGCCCCCCGGCCGCGGTGCCGATCCAGACCACCCCGCCCGCGTCCTGCAGCAGGCACTGCACGTCGTCGTGCGACAGGCTCAGGGGGTCCGCGGAATTGTGGCGGAAGAGGACGAAGCCGCCGGCCCCGGGCTCGCGTATGGCCAGCCCCTCAGACGTTGCGGCCAGGAGGTTGCCCTTCTCCGTGCGCAAAAAGGCCTGCACCGACAGGCCGGGCAGGTCCTGAACCGCGCTTGCGGCACCCTCCCCGCGCTCGTCCATGGTCCACATGCCCGCCGTGTCCGTGCCCACGAGGACCCGGCCGGGCCCGTCCGCGGCCAGGGCCTGCACGGCCGCGTCACGCGGCAGGAAGGGCTCCCCGGCCCTCTTCAGGCGCATGGGAACGTCCCCGCCGCCGGTCCCGTCCCCGTCGGGCAGGGCATGAAACAGCCCCTTGTCCGTGCCGATCCAAAGCCCCCCCTCGCCGTCGTCCGCCAGGCTCAGCACGGTCCGCTCGCCGAGCCCCTCGCCCTCCGCCGTGCGCGCCGCGAGGCGGGAGAAGGCGTCGCGCTCCGGGAGGTAGACGGCCAGCCCCTTGCCCGTGCCCACCCAGAGCCTGCCCGCGCCGTCCCGGCACAGGGCGGTAACGTCGTTGCCCGGCAGGGACGCGGGGTCGTCCGAGGCGCGGTAGACCTTGAAGCGCTTGCGCCCGGAGTCGAGGCGGTCGAGCCCGCCCGAGCGCGTGCCGATCCACAGCGTGCCGTCGGGCGCGGCCAGCAGGGACTGGATGTTGTTGTCGGAAAGGCTCGCCGGGTCGCCCGGATCGTTGCGGTAGACCACGAAGGACAGGCCGCCGAAGCGGTTCAGGCCGTCGTAGGTGGCGATCCACAGGAACCCTTGCGGATCCTGGGCCATCTTGAGCGCCGAGGAGAGGGACATGCCGTCCTCCACGCCGTAGTGGCGGAAGCGGGGGGGCTGCAGGGCCTCCGCCCGCGCGGGCACGGCGGGGATCGCGACGGACAGGGCGGCCAGGAGCAGGCCGAGGAGCGCCGCGAACGCGCGCCGGTCCTCGTGCAAGACGGGCTTTGGCGCGCGGTTCGGGTGCTCCATGGAAAGAAAATCTCCGGCGATTGGTGGATGCTTTACGGGTTGATATCGGCCACGGAATAAAAAAAGTCAATTTGAGCCCTCCGAGATTGCCCGGGGAATGTGGAAATTCGATGACCAAGGCCTTTTTTTCCACAACGATACATCCGCAGGGAAGACGCCGGGCCGCCTGCGGGGCATAAATGTTCGGCCGCGGCCGGGGTTGACCTTTTCGAGTTCCCCGAAACTGAACGACAGGCAGGACGAAAAACAGAGGGAAAGGGTCGTTTTCCGAGGGCGAACTTTCCGGTTGCCATGAACCAAAGCCGGGTGTAGTGAGCGCACGTTTCTCTCGCGTTCGGGAGAAGCCGGACGGCCGGTGGGCCGCCCGCCACACCTGGGCAAGGTGGCAGCATGGACGGTATCCGTTCGGTCCCTCGTCCCGAGGCTCGCCCCGGAGACGATTGCGGCCGCGCTGACGCGCGACGCCGGACCCTGCACCCCTGCCCGCCGCCCATCCCCTCCCCGGGCCTCGCAGAATGAACGCCCCCCTTTCGCGCTTCGTGCGCATCCCGGCCCCGTGCACAGGGACCAGGTCCGATTCGTCGTGACGCCGCGCCCGCGCCAAGGCGCAACGACGGCCACGACCAGCTCCCGGCAACGACAACAGCACGGACGGTGCACCACGATGGACAACAAGGCTTCCGGCACGAAATCAGGCAGATTCATGCCGCGTTTCTTCTCCATGCTCGGGCGGGGATATTCCGCCGAATTCTTCATGCGCGACCTCATGGCCGGCGCCACGGTCGGCGTGGTCGCCCTGCCCCTGGCCATGGCCTTCGCCATCGCCTCCGGAACCACGCCGGACAAGGGGCTCGTGACCTCCATCGTGGCCGGGTTCCTGATCTCGTTTCTGGGCGGCAGCCGCTACCAGATCGGCGGCCCCACCGGCGCCTTCGTGGTCATCATCTACAGCGTGCTCTTCCGCCACGGCTACGACGGCCTGGTCCTGACCACGCTCATCGCGGGCGTGCTGCTCATGATCCTCGGCTTCTGCCGCATGGGCACGCTCATCAAGTTCATCCCCTATCCCGTGACCACGGGCTTCACCGCGGGCATCGCGGTGATCATCTTCTCCTCGCAGATGAAGGACTTCTTCGGGCTCAAGATGGGCGCGGTGCCGCCCGACTTCCTGCCCAAGTGGGGCGCCTTCCTCTCCAACGCGGGAACCTTCGACCCCGCCACGGTCGGCGTGGGGCTGGCCTCGCTCGCGGTCATCCTCCTCGTGCGCCGCTTCTCGCCGCGCATCCCGGCCCCGGTGGTCGCGGTCGTCCTCGGCTGCCTCGTGACCGGCCTGGCCGGGCTGCACGTGGAGACCATCGGCACCCGCTTCGGCGGCATCCCCTCGAGCCTGCCCGGGCTGCACATGCCGCACATCACGCTTGCGGCCGTGCGCGCCGTCTTCCCGGACGCCCTGACCATCGCCATGCTCGCGGGCATCGAGTCGCTGCTCTCCTGCGTGGTCGCGGACGGCATGACCGGCGACCGGCACAACTCCGACGTGGAGCTCGCGGCCCAGGGCGTGGCCAACATCTTCTCCGTGCTCTTCGGCGGCATCCCGGCCACCGGCGCCATCGCGCGCACGGCCACGAACATCAAGGCCGGCGGCCAGACGCCCGTGGCGGGCATGATCCACGCGGGCGTGCTGCTCTGCTTCATCCTCTTCCTGGCGCCCGTGGCCTCGTTCATCCCGCTGGCCAGCCTCGCGGCCGTGCTCATCGTGGTGGCCTGGGACATGAGCGAGTTCCACAAGTTCCTGCGCCTGTTCAAGGCCCCAAAGTCCGACGTCATGGTCATGTGCGCCACCTTCCTGATCACGGTGCTCATCGACCTCACCGTGGCCGTGTTCACGGGCATCGTCTTCGCGGCCATCCTCTTCATGCGCCGCATGAGCGAGGTCACGCAGATCACGGTCAGCAACGGATACGCGGCCGAGGACGACGCGGCCGAGGGCGGGGAGCTGCCCCACGACGAGTTCGTGCAGACCTACGAGATCGACGGCCCCTTCTTCTTCGGCGTGGCCGACCGCTTCCGCGCCACGATCAACGCCATGCAGCGCCAGCCCATGGTCTTCATCCTGCTCATGGACAAGGTGCCGACCATCGACTCCACGGGCCTCTCGGCGCTGGAGTCGTTCATCGGACAGTGCGCCAAGAGCCGCACCGAGGTCATCCTGGCCGGAGTCAAGGAGAAGACCCTGAAGCGGCTGCGCAAGATGGGCACGGACCGCGTCGTGGGCGCGGAACGCATCGTCGAGGACTACGCCGGGGCCAGGGCCCTGGCCCGCGCGCTGGTGGCCGAGCGCCGTGCCCTGGAGGGCGCCTCGGCCTGATCCCGGCCACGGCACCTCTTCCCCGCGCGGCCGAAAGGCCGCGCGGCACTCCCCGAAACCCGCGTCCGCGCGGGTTTCGCCGTTTCCGGCGGCAAAAAACTCCCGTTTCCAAGGGTTTTTGCTGGAACGCGACCCGCTGTTTCCTGTATGCTTGCGCCAAATTCCCCCGCAGGGACGCGGGTGCCATACGAGGAGACGGATGCGAGCGGGACATACCTTTGCCGACGGATCGTGCGGGTTCACCTGCTGGGCTCCCGAGGCCAAGCGGCTCGAGTTGGTGCTGCCCGGCCCGGAGCAGGGCCGCCTGAACATGGAACGGGAGACGGGGCCGGGCGGCGACGGCTGGTGGCGGCTGCAGCTTCCGGGCATCGTCCCGGGGCTGCGCTACGCCTACTCCGTGGACGGCGGCCCCGAGCGGCCCGATCCGGCCTCGCACCTGCAGCCCGAGGGCGTGCACGGCCCCTCGGCCGTGGTCGACCACGCGGCCTTTTCCTGGACCGACCAGGGCTTCCGCCCACCCGCCTTTGCGGACTGGGTGATCTACGAGCTGCACGCGGGCACCTTCACCCCGGGCCGCGACCTGTTCGCAGCCGCTGACCGCCTGCCCCTGCTCGCCGAGCTCGGCGTCACGGCCGTGGAGGTCATGCCCGTGGCCGCCTTTCCGGGCAGCCGCAACTGGGGCTACGACGGCGTGGCGCCCTATGCCGTGCACGCGGCCTACGGCGGGCCCGAAGGGCTCAAGGCCTTCGTGGACGCGGCCCATGCCCTGGGCCTCGCCGTGATCCTGGACGTGGTCTACAACCACCTCGGGCCGGAGGGGAACTACCTGCGCGAGTTCGGCCCCTACTTCACCGACAGCCACCACACGCCCTGGGGCCAGGCCGTGAACTACGACGGCCCGGGCAGCGACGGCGTGCGCGCCTACGTGGTCGGCAACGCCCTGCACTGGCTCTCGCGCTACCACCTGGACGGCCTGCGCCTGGACGCGGTGCAGACCATCCACGACGAATCGCCCCGCCACATCCTGGCCGAGCTCTCAAAGGCCGTGGACGGACTGGCCGAGGAGCTCGGCCGCCCCCTGCGCCTCATCGCCGAGTCCGACGCCAACGACCCGCGCCTGGCGAGGTCGCGCGAGCTCGGCGGCTACGGCTGCCGGGCCGTGTGGAGCGACGACCTGCACCACTCCCTGCACGCCCTGCTGACGCGCGAGACGCGCGGCTACTACAGGGACTACGGCCGCGCGTCCCACGCGGCCGAGGCCCTCGAGCACGGCTTCGGCTACCGGGGCGCCTTCTCGGCCTTCCGCGGCCGCAGCCAGGGCCTGCCGCCCGACGGCCTCGCCTGCGCGGCCCACGTGGTCTGCCTGCAGAACCACGACCAGGTGGGCAACCGCATGCTCGGCAAGCGGCTCTGCGCCCTCACGGACCTGGAAGCCTACAAGGCCGCTGCGGCCTGCGTGCTGCTCTCGCCCTTCACGCCGCTGCTCTTCATGGGCGAGGAGTGGGCGGCGGACGAGCCCTTCCTCTATTTCGTCTCCCACGGCGACCCGGACCTGGTGCGCGCCGTGCGCCGGGGCAGGCGGCGGGAGTTCCGCGCCTTCGGCTGGCGCGGGCAGCCGCCCGACCCGGACGCCGAGGAGACCTTCGCCCGTTCCACCCTGGACTGGGAGGCGCGCGCGAGGCCCGGCCACGCGGGCGTGCTGGCCTGCTACAAGGAGCTTTTGTCCCTGCGCCGGGCCGAGCCCTTCGCCACGCGCACCCGGGAGTCCGTGCGGGCCTTTCCCGTGGTGGCGGCCGGGCGCGAGCGCCGCGCCGTGTGCATGCGCCGCGCGGGCGGCGGCCGCGAGGCCCTGCTCCTGGCCTCCTTCGAAAAGCGGCTCGCGGCCGACTTCCCCTCCCTGCTCGAAGGCACGGGCTGGCGGGTGCTGCTCGACACGGGCGCGGCCGTCTTCGGCGGCCCGGGCGCGGTCTTTCCCGACTCCGCCCCCGGCCCCGACGCCGCGCGGCGCATGACGCTGCCCGGGCCGCGCGCCCTGGTCCTGGCGCGCGACCTGCCCCCCTATCCGTCCCTTCGGCAGTCCCCCCAACCGGCCCGAGAGGCGACGCCATGAGCCTGCCCCGCTACATCTGTCTGCACGGCCACTTCTACCAGCCCCCGCGCGAGAACCCCTGGCTCGAGGAGGTGGAGGTGCAGGACTCGGCCTGGCCCTACCACGACTGGAACGAGCGCATCACGGCGCAGTGCTACGGCCCCAACGCCCAGGCCCGCATCCTGGACGGGGAGGGCCGCATCGAGGACATCGTCAACAACTACTCGCGCATGAGCTTCAACTTCGGCCCCACGCTGCTCTCCTGGCTCGAGCGCCGCCACCCCGAGGCGCACGACGCCGTGATCCAGGCCGACCGCCTCTCGCGCGAGCGCTTCTCCGGCCACGGCTCGGCCCTGGCCCAGGTCTACAACCACATGATCATGCCCCTGGCCACGGAGCGCGACCGGCGCACCCAGCTCGCCTGGGGGCTTTGCGACTTCCGCCGTCGCTTCGGCCGCGATCCCGAGGGCATCTGGCTGCCCGAAACGGCCGTGGACATCCTGACGCTCGAGCTCCTGACCGAGGCCGGAATCGCCTTCACCATCCTCGCCCCGCGCCAGGCCGCGCGCGTGCGCCGCCTGGACGGGGAGGAGTGGCGCGAGGTGCAGGACGGCGGCGTGGACCCGACCACGCCCTACCTGCAGCGCCTGCCCTCCGGCAGGAGCATCGCCCTGTTCTTCTACGACGGCCCCATCTCCCAGGACCTGGCCTTCGGCGGGCTGCTCACCAGCGGCGAGGCCTTCCGAGACCGCCTCCTCTCGGCCTTCGCGCCCGAGGGGGAGAACGGGACGGCAAACGGCTCCGACAACGGGCGGGACTGGCCCCAGCTCGTGCACGTGGCCACGGACGGCGAGACATACGGCCATCACCACGCCCACGGCGAGATGGGGCTGGCCTTCGCGCTCAGGCTCATCGAGCAGGACGAGGGCCTGACGCTCACCAATTACGGCGAATATCTGGAACGCCACCCGCCGACCATGGAGGTGGAGATCTTCGAGAACTCGTCGTGGAGCTGCGTGCACGGCGTGGAGCGCTGGCGGGCCGACTGCGGCTGCAACTCCGGCGGCCACCCGGGCTGGACCCAGGCCTGGCGCGCCCCCCTGCGCAACGCCGTGAACCGCCTGGGCGAACGGCTGGACGCGATCCTCCAACGCGAGGGAGGGCCGCTCCTGAAGGATCCCTTCGCCGCGCGCACGGCCTACATCGAGGTCATCCTCGACCGCTCCGAGGAGAACGTGCGCCGCTTCCTGGCCGAGCACGGCCGCCGCTCCCCGGCCCGCGACAAGCGCCTGCGCACCCTGAAGCTCCTGGAGATGGCCCGCTTCGGGCAGCTGACCTACACGAGCTGCGGCTGGTTCTTCGACGAGGTCTCGGGCATCGAGACCGTGCAGGTGATGATGTACGCCGTGCGCGCCATGCAGCTGGCGCGCGAGCTCACGGGCGAGGACCTGGAGCCCGGGTTCCTGGAGCTCCTGGCCGAGGCGCCCTCCAACGTGCTCGAGAACGGTGCCGCGGCCTTCACCGCCTACGCCAAGCCCGCCTGCGTGGACCTGCCGCGCGTGGCCGCGCACTACGCCATCGCCGCGCTCTTCCAGTACGCGGGCACGGACAAGGCCTTCGGCGCCTTCTCCTTCCACGAGGAGCGGGCCGAGCGCCTCGTCCGCGATCCGGCGGCGCTCCTGTGCGGCGCGGGCCGCCTGCGCTCCCTGGTCACGGGCGAGGAGCTGCCGCTGCTCTTCGCCGTGCTGCACGAGGGCGGCCACGAGCTGACCTGCGGCGTCTCGCCCTCGACGCTCAGCAGCCGCTTCGGGCCCATGCGCCGAGAGATCGCCGCGCCCTTCGAGAAGGACGACCTGGAGGCGACGCGCGGGCGGCTCGAAAAACGCTTCGCGGACTCCATCTTCACGGTGCGCGACCTCTTCCGCGACGGGCAGCGCCGCGTGGTCCGGGCCATGCTGAGGCCCGCCAGGGCCGAGGCGGCGGAAGCCTTCCGGGACATCCACGAGCGCCACTGCGGCATGCTCGACTTCCTGCACTGGCTGGACATCCCGGCCCCGCGCCACATGGTCGAGGTCGCGCACTTCGTGGTCGGCACGGAGCTCAAAAGGCTCTTTCGCGCCCGGGAGATAGACGGCGAGGAGCTGGGCCGCCTGCTCGACGAGAACCAGCGCCTCGCCCTGGGCCTGGACGAGAACCGGCTGGGCATGTGGGCCGCCCGCTGGCTGGACGCGCGGGCCGAGGAGTTCGCGGCCGCTCCGGCGGACATGGGGCTTCTGAACAGGCTGCGCGACGGCGCGGTGCTCCTCGCTCGCCTGCCGCTCGGGCTTCACCGCTGGCGGGCGCAGAACATCTGGTTCAACCTGAGCGCCTCCCTGCGCCCGGAGATGGAGGAACGCACGGGGCAGGGCGACGGCACGGCCGAGGCCTGGATCGCGGCCTTCGACGAGCTGGGGGCCGAGCTCGGCATGCGGACGAGGCAGCCGTGAACGTCCCCTCGGCCACCTACCGCCTGCAGTTCTCGCCCGCCTTCGGCTTCAAGGAGGCCGAAGCCGTGCTGCCCTATCTGGCGCGCCTGGGCATAAGCCACATCTACGCCTCGCCCGTCTTCGCCGCGCGGCCCGGCTCGGCGCACGGCTACGACGTCTGCGACCACCAGCGCCTGAATCCCGAGCTCGGCGGCGAGGAGGGCTTTACGAGGCTGCGCGCCCTGGCCCGGGAGCTCGGCCTGTCGTGGATCCAGGACATCGTGCCCAACCACATGGCCGTGGACGGCGGGAACCGCATGCTCGTGGACCTGCTCGAGAACGGCGAGGCCTCGCGCTTCCACGGCTTCTTCGACATCGACTGGGACCATCCGCTGGAAAGCCTCAAGGGCCGGATGCTGGCGCCGTTTTTGGGCGGCTTCTACGGCCACACCCTGGAGCACGGCGAGATCGGGCTCGGCTTCGACCAGGACGGCTTCTTCGCGCGCTACTGGGAGCTGCGCCTGCCGCTGGCGCTCGAGACCTACCCCCTGCTCCTCACGCACGGGCTGGCCGGGCTGCGCGCCGGGCTCGGCCGCACGCACACGGACTACCTGAAGCTCACCGGCGTGCTCTACGCCATCAGGAACCTCTCGGCCGAGTCGCCCCGCGAGCGCTACGAGCAGATCTCCTTCATCAAGGGCATGCTCTGGGAGCTCTGCGAAGCCTCCGCCGAGGTGCGCGGCCACGTGGATTCCGTGCTGGCCGAGGCCAATTCAGGCGGCGAGGACGGCTCCTGGGACTTCCTCGACGAGGTGCTCGCCAGGCAGCGCTTCCGCCTCTCCTACTGGAAGGTGGCGGGCGAGGAGATCAACTACCGCCGCTTCTTCTCCATAAACGACCTCATCTCCCTCAACGTGCAGAAGGAGGAGGTCTTCGACCACACCCACCGCATGATCCTCTCCCGGCTCGCCTCCGGGGACTTCGACGGCCTGCGCGTGGACCACATCGACGGCCTCTACGACCCCTCGACCTATCTCAGGACGCTGCGCGCCAAGGCCGGGGAGGCCTACATCGCGGTGGAGAAGATCCTTTCGCGCGACGAGCCCCTGCCCGCCTTCTGGCCGGTGCAGGGGACCACGGGCTACGACTTCGCCGCGGCCGCCACGGGGCTGCTCGTGGACCCGGCGGCGGAGCGCGACTTCGACCGAGCCTACCGCGGCCACGCGGGCCCCCTGCCGCGCCGCGCCCAGGTCGTGGCGGCCAAGAAGCGGCGCATCATCGAGACGCACCTCTCCGGCGACGTGGACAACCTGGCGCGGCTGGTGAAAAGCGTCTCCAGCCGCGACCGCGACGCCTTCGACATCACCCTGACCGCGCTCCGCCAGGCCATCGCCGAGCTGCTGGTGGCCTTTCCGGTCTACCGCGCCTACCTCTCGCGCGACTCGTTCCGCCCGGCGGACCTCTCCTACATCCGCGAGGCCGTGCGCCGAAGCCGCCAGGCCGAGCCGCTCCTGAGCGCCGAGTTCGACTTCCTCGAGCGCTTCCTGCTGCTCGACTTCCCCGAGCGCATGGGCCAGGAGGAGCGCGGCCAGTGGCTGCACATCGTCATGCGCTTCCAGCAGATGACCGGCCCGCTCATGGCCAAGGGGCTCGAGGACACGGCCTTCTACGTGCTGAACCGCCTGCCCTGCCTGAACGAGGTGGGCGGCGACCCGGGCCGCTTCGGCCTCGCCGTGGACGAGGCCCACGCCTTCTTCTCCGGCCGCGCCAAGGACTGGCCCGCGACCATGAACGCCACCGCGACCCACGACACCAAGCGCGGCGAGGACGCGCGCGCCCGCCTGGCAGCCCTGACCGGCCTGCCGGGCGCCTGGCGCGCGGCGCTCAAGAGCTTCGTGCGCGCCATGGCGCCCCGCCGCCGCACGACCGCGAGCGGAACGGCCGCGCCCACGCGCAACGACGAGTACCTGATCATGCTCTCCATGCTCGCCTGCTGGCCCTGGGAGGGGCCGCGCGCGGACGATTTCCCGCGCCGCATGCAGGAGTTCCTGCAGAAGGCCCTGCGCGAGGGCAAGGAGAACTCCGGGTGGCTTCGGCCCGACGAGGAGTACGAGGCGGCCTGCCGCGAGGCCGTGGACGCGCTGCTCAGGCCCGGGCGCAACGCCTTTGCGCGGGCCATGCAGGCCCTGGTCGATTCCCTGGCCCGCCCGGCCGTGGCCGCCTCGCTCTCCCAGCTCGCGCTGAAGCTGGCGGCGCCGGGCGTGCCGGACGTCTACCAGGGCACGGAACTGTGGGACCTCTCCTTCGTGGACCCGGACAACCGGCGGCCCGTGGACTTCGATCTGCGCGCGCGCATGCTCGCGGAGATGGAGGAGGCCTTCGCCGACAACCCGGAGAAGCTCGTGCGCACCCTGCTCGCCAGGCCCGAGGACGGCCGGGTCAAGCTCTTCGCCCTGTGGCGCGGCCTGCTGGCCCGCAAAAACGCCCCGGAACTCTTCGCGCGCGGCGGCTACGAGCCCATGGAGGTCGAGGGGCCGGGCGCGGCGCGCCTCTTCGCCTTCGCCCGCCGCCTGCCGCCCGGGGACCCCGCCGCGGGGCAGGCCGGGTCGGACACGGCCATCGTGCTCGCGCCGGTGCGCACCGGGCCCCTCTTCGGCACGGACTATCCCCTGGGAGCGCCCTGGGGCGAGACGCGGCTGAAAGCCCTTGACGGACTGCCCGAAGTCGTATTCAACGCCTTCACGGGCGAGTCGCTTCCCCTGTCCCGCGCGCTTCTCCCAAGGGAGTCGCTCGCACGGTTCCCGGCGGCGCTCCTCCTCGGCCAGGCCGCTTCGGCCGCGCCGCACCAGAAGACCCCGTAAAGGTGTCCCCCATGCGCCGCGCAGCGCCGCTCCTGTGGACCCTGCTCCTGCTGCTCCTGGCCGTCCCGGCCGCGGGCCAGTCCGGCCCCCCGGTCTCGAACACGCCCTGCCGCGGCTCGCACGAGTGCCCCAACGGCGAGTACTGCGCGGTCACGGACATGACCGGGACCTGCCGCCCCCTGCCGCGCAGGCGCACGCCCTGCAAGTCCAACAGCGACTGCGGCGACCGCGCCTGGTGCGATCCCCTGCACCTCGTCTGCGTGCCGGACGCGGCCAAGCCGCCGTCCTGGCTCGGCAAGCCCTGCGATCCGGACATGGAGTCGTTCTGCGGCTCCGAGGCCACCTGCTGCGAGGTCACGGGCGACTTCTACTGCGAGATCGACTGCCCCTGACGCCCCGGCCCGGGATTTTGCGCCGGGCCGACCGCAGGCCGGGCTTGGAAAAATCGCGGATTGCGGGTACCCAGGAGAGAAGACCAGGGGTATCGGCAGCCGATTTCCGGCCGCCGCCCCGCGCCGCAACACGTACGGCCGCACGCGCCGCCTGACGCGCAGGCCCTGCGAGGACGCATCATGCCCATCGAGGCGAGCATCGTCGAACCACCCGAACCCATGCAGGCCTCCTTCCGCCTGCCCATCAACCCCCAGCCCGACGACTCCACCTGCGGCCCGACCTGCCTGCAGGCGGTCTACGCCTACTACGGGGACCCCGTGCCCCTGGACACCGTCATCCGCGAGGTCACGCGCCTGGAGAACGGCGGCACCCTGGCGGTGATGCTCGGCTGCCACGCCCTGCGCCGGGGATACAGGGCCACCATCTACACCTACAACCTGCAGGTCTTCGACCTGACCTGGTTCAGGCGCCCGGGGCTCGACCTCGCGGCCAAGCTCAAGAAGCAGCTCTCGCACAAGCGCACGCGCAGGCTGGGCGAGGCCACGGCCGCCTATCTGGAATTCCTGCGCCTGGGCGGCGTCATCCGCCACCGCGACCTGACCGGCGCCTTCATCCGCCACTTCCTCAAGCGCGGCGTGCCCATCCTGACCGGGCTCTCGGCCACCTACCTCTACCGCTCGGCGCGCGAGATCGAGATCAAGGACAGCACCTACTACGACGACGTGCGCGGCGAGCCCTCGGGCCACTTCGTGGTCCTGTGCGGCTACGACATGGCGCGCCGCACCGTGGTCGTGGCCGACCCGCTGCTCTCCAACCCCCTGGCCGAGGGGTCGCAGCGCTACGAGGTCTCGGTGGGCCACCTGGCCAACGCCATCATGCTCGGCATCCTGACCTACGACGCCAACCTCCTGGTCATCGAACCCGCCGCGCCCGGCCGGACGGCCGAGCAGGGGCGGACGGAACCGGCGAAAACCGCACGCAAAGGGGAGAAGACGCAGCAGTGAACATCCTCGCAGTCCTCGAGAACCCGGAAGAATGCCCGCTCTCCTTGGCGGGCGTGGATACCGTGGCCGCCAGGACCTATCTTGCCGACGAGGCCTTCGGAAACCTGAAGAACGTCCGCATCGTCAACATCTGCCGCTCGTACCGCTACCAGAGCATCGGCTACTACGTCTCGCTCCTGGCCGAGGCGCGCGGGCACCGCTCCTTCCCGAACATCCTGACCATCCAGGACCTGAAGTCGCTCGGGCTCATCCGGCTGACCTCGGAGGAACTCTCCGAGCTCATCCAGAAGCAGTGCGGGCTCATGGGAGGGGCCAAGGCCTCCGTGAACATCTACTTCGGCCGCACGCCCGGGAGCGAGCCGGACACCCTGGCCCAGGCCCTCTACGGCCGCTTCCCCGCGCCCTTCCTGGTGGCCGAGTTCTCCTGCGGCCGCGCGGGCTGGCAGCTGCAGAACGTCTCGCCGCTCGCGGTCAAGGACATCCCGCCCGCGGAGCGCGAGTTCGCGGAGAAGGCGGCCTCGGAGTGGTTCCACGGCAGGCGGCGGGCGCGGCGCAAGCCCGTCTACCGCTTCGACATGGCCATCCTGATCAACCCCCAGGAGGCCACCCCGCCCTCCAACAAGAAGGCCCTGGCCCGCTTCGCCAAGGCCGCGCGCAACAACGAGATAAGCCCCGAGTTCATCACCCGCGACGACGCGGGCCGCATCTGGGAGTTCGACGCCCTGTTCATCCGCGAGACCACGGCCGTGGACCACCACACCTACCGCATGGCCCGCAAGGCGGAGTCCGAGGGGCTCGTGGTCATCGACGACCCGGTCTCCATCCTGCGCTGCACGAACAAGGTCTTCCTGGCCGAGCTCCTGGGCCGGCACAAGATCCCCGCGCCCAAGACCCGCATCGCCCACGGCCGCAACCTCGACGAACTGCTGGCCGAGTTCGACTTCCCCGTGGTGCTCAAGCAGCCGGACAGCTCCTTCTCCCAGGGCGTGCTCCGGGCCGACACGAAGGACGAATTCACGGCCGGTCTCAAGAAGCTGCTCGAGAAGTCGGAGCTGGTCATCGTGCAGGAGTACACGCCCTCGGACTTCGACTGGCGCATCGGCATCCTGGACGGCCAGCCGCTTTACGCCTGCAAGTACTACATGGCCAAGAAGCACTGGCAGATCATCCACCGCGACGGCCGGGGCCACCTGGACGAGGGCCGGGTGGAGACCCTGCCCGTGGAGTTCGCGCCGCCCAAGGTGGTGCGCACGGCCCAGAAGGCCGCGTCGCTCATCGGCGAGGGGCTCTACGGCGTGGACCTGAAGGAGCACGGCAACAAGGTCACGGTCATCGAGATCAACGACAATCCGAGCCTGGACGCGGGCTTCGAGGACGGGGCGCTCAAGGACGAGCTCTACGAGCGCATCATGCGCATCTTCCTGCGCCGCCTGGAGGCGGCCAAGCAGGGGGGGCGCAGATGAGGCTCAGGCTCTTCGAGGCGTACGGCGTGGAAATCGAATACATGATCGTGGACCGCGCGACCCTGGACGTGTCGCCGGTCTGCGACGGGGCCCTGGCCGCGGCGGCCGGGGAGACGGCCGCAGGAGGGACCGGGGACGTGGCGGACGTGGAGTTCGGGGACATCGCCTGGTCCAACGAGCTGGTGCTGCACGTCCTGGAGATGAAGACGGACGGCCCGGCCGCGAAGCTTCCCGGCCTGGCCGCGGATTTCCAGCGCTACGTGGGCAAGGCCGACGCCATCCTCGAGCGCTTCGGCGCGCGGCTCATGCCCACGGGCGCGCATCCCTGGATGGACCCGCACCGCGAGACCAGGCTCTGGCCGCACGAATCCGGCCCCATCTACCAGGCCTACGACCGCATCTTCGGCTGCAGGGGGCACGGCTGGTCGAATCTCCAAAGCACGCACCTGAACCTGCCCTTCGACGGCGACGAGGAGTTCGCCGCGCTGCACGCGGCCATCCGCCTGCTCCTGCCGCTCATGCCCGCGCTCACGGCCTCCACGCCGGTGCTCGACGCCAGGGCCCAGCCCTGGCTCGACGCGCGCATGGAGTACTACCGCACCAACTCGGCGCGCGTGCCGAGCCTCACCGGACTCGTGGTGCCCGAGCCCATCGGCGACGAGGAGACGTACCGCCGCGAGGTCTTCGAGCGCATGTACCGCGACATCGCGCCGCTGGACCCCGACGGCGTGCTGCACGACGAGTTCCTGAACGCGCGCGGGGCCATCGCCCGCTTCGGCCGGGGCAGCATCGAGATCAGGGTGCTGGACTCCCAGGAGTGCCCGGCCGCGGACCTGGCCTGCGCCGGGCTCATCTGCGCCGCGCTGCGCAGGCTGTGCAGCGGCCGCTGGTCCGGCCCGGCGGAGCAGTTCGCCCCGGACACGCAGCGGCTGCACGCCCTGCTCCTCGCTGCGGTGCGCGACGCGGACCGCGCCGTGGTGGCCGACGAGGAGGTGCTGCGGCTCCTTCGTTTCCCCGGGAAGAAGGCCCGCGCGGGCGAGGTCTGGGCGCACCTGGCCGAGACCTGCCTGCCCGAGGAGGAGCGCGACCCGGCCTGGGCCGAGCCGCTCGGCGTGCTGCTGGGCCAGGGGCCCGAGGGCTCGGGCCAGGGCTGCCTGGCGCGGCGCATCCGCGAGGCCCTGGGGCCGGACTTCGACCGCTCCGGGCTTTCCCGCGTCTACGGCGAGCTCTGCGACTGCCTGGCCCAGGGCCGGGTCTTCAGGGGCTGAGAAGAACCGAGGAAATCGGGTCGGACCAGGGAGGCCGGGCGCCATGCTCGAGAACGCACTGCTGCTCATCACCTGCGAGCACGGCGGCAACGAGGTGCCTGCACGCTACGCGGCGCTCTTCACCGGACAGGAGGGGCTCCTCGCCTCGCACCGGGGCTACGACCCCGGCGCCCTGGCCCTGGCGCGGCTCCTGGCCCGAAGATTCTCCGCCAGGCTGGCCGCGCCGCTCCTCTTCTCCGAGACCACGCGCCTGCTGGCGGACCTGAACCGCTCGCGCGGCCATCCCCGCCTCTTCTCGCAGACAACCGCCGCCCTCCCGAAGGAGGAGCGCGAGGCCATCCTCGCGCGGCACTGGCAGCCGCACCGCGAGGCGGCCACGGCGGCCGCGCGCGCGGTCCTCGCCTCGGGCCGTCCGGTGCTGCACCTGGCGAGCCACAGCTTCACCCCGGTGCTGGACGGCGCGGTGCGGCGCGCGGACGTGGGCCTGCTCTACGACCCGAAGCGGGCCGAGGAGAAGGCATTCTGCGCCGCCTGGGCCGCCGCGCTCGCGCGGCGCGCGCCCGGCCTGCGCGTGCGGCGCAACCAGCCCTACCGCGGCGCGGCGGACGGGCTGACCACGCACCTGCGGCGCCTTTTCGCGGCGGAGTTTCCCGAGGGGCCGCCCTATCTGGGGGTGGAGATCGAGGTCAACCAGCGCTTCCGCTCGGCCGACGGGGAATCCGGCGGCGCGTCCTGGCGTTCCGTGGCCGGGGCCCTGGCGGAGTCTCTCGAGGAGACGCTCGCCAGGGCCCCGGGGCCGGACGCGTGATGACGCGGCGGAGGGTCCTGAGATGACCCGATGGTCGGATGCGGCTTACTGGCAGGCCTCGAAGACGACGGAGACGATTTCGTACTGGATCTTGCCGCGCGGGGCCTCGACCACGATCTCGTCGCCCACTTCCTTGCCCAGCATGGCCCGGCCCACGGGCGAGAAGACGGAGATGCTGCCCTTGGAGGGCTCGGCCTCGTCCGGTCCGAGCAGGGTGTATTTCTTGAGTTCGCCCGTGTCCACGTCCTCGATCTCCACGGTGGCGCCGAAGGTCACGATCTCGCCGTCCAGGGTCGCGAGGTCGATGAGGGTGAAGCGCGACATGCGCGACTCGATGTAGTTGATGCGCGCCTCGAGCATGCCCTGGCGCTCACGCGCGGCGTCGTAGCCCGCGTTCTCCTTGAGGTCGCCTTCCTCGCGCGCTTCCTTGATGGCCTGGATGACTTCCGGCCGTTCCTTCTTGAGCCTGTGCAGCTCTTCCTCGAGGCGCTTGAATCCCTCAATGGTAATGGGAATGCTGTCCATTACTGGTTCCTCTGAGTCTCGTGATGTGGGTGGTTGTCGAAGTCCGGCTTCGGCCCGATCACGCGGGCCGGACCGCAGGTCCGCGCTGCGGACCACGGCACGATGACAGTTCATGTAGCTAGAACATACCTCGCACGCGGTCAAGGGGGGCCCTGCCGGGATCCGGGCCGAACGCCAACCCTTTGCCGCGGCGAAGGATTTGCGTCCGGCCTCCCCGGAGCGCATGCGGCCCTCTGCCGCGTCCGGCGCCCGCTGTCGCTCGGCCGCGGTCAGTCGGCCGCCGTGCGGGCCCGGGGCAGATCGAAGGCGAAGGCCGAGCCCTTGCCGTCGGAAAGCGGGCTCTCGACCCAGATGGTGCCGCCGAGCGCGGTGACGATGTTGCGGCAGATGGCGAGCCCGAGCCCGGCGCCGCCGTCCTTCTTTCCCGGGCCGTCGCCCACGCGGTAGAAGCGCTCGAAGATGCGGTCCTTGGCGTGGCCGGGGATGCCCGGGCCCTGGTCCTCCACGCGGAAGACCACGCGCTCGTCCCTCGCCTCGGCGGCCACGCGCACGCTGCCGCCCTCGGGGCTGTACTTCACGGCGTTGTCGATGAGGTTGCGGAAGACGTCGGCCAGGCCGCCCGCGTCGCCCATGACCTCGGGCAGGTCCTGGGGCGCGTCCACGGCCACGCTCACGGACTTGCCCTGGGCTGCGGGCCAGATGTTCTGCGCCGCCTCCTCGGCCAGGGCGCGGGCGTTCACGGCCACGGTGCGCGACCCGGGCTGGCTGTTCTCCCAACGCGCGAGCGCGAGCAGGCTGTCCACCATGCGGCTCATGTGGTCGGCGTTGCGCTGGATCACGCCCAGGAAGCGGTCGCGGTCGGCCACGTTCTCGGGCGGCATGGCCGAGAGCGTCTCGGCGTAGCCCTTGATGGAGGTCAGCGGGGTGCGCAGCTCGTGCGAGACGTTGGCCACGAAGTCGCGGCGCACGCGGGCGAGCTTCCTGATCTGGCTGACGTCCTGGACCACGACCAC
Organism: Desulfovibrio sp. X2; assembly: GCF_000422205.1. Classification (NCBI taxonomy): domain Bacteria; kingdom Pseudomonadati; phylum Thermodesulfobacteriota; class Desulfovibrionia; order Desulfovibrionales; family Desulfovibrionaceae; genus Desulfovibrio; species Desulfovibrio sp. X2. The sequence goes on along the minus strand of NZ_ATHV01000044.1, from coordinate 73,187 downwards.
GGCGCGGCGCGCGCCCGAGGGGTCGGGGTAGGCGTCCACCCGCGCCTCGAGCTCGCGGCCGCTCGGCCGCGTCAGCACCAGGCGGGGCCCTTCGCCGGAGAAATCGGGCTTCAGCGCCCGCTCCACGAGGCGGGCGAGCTCCGCGTCCAGGGTGGCCTCGAGCACGGCCTTGCCCTCGCCGTGCTCGGCCTCGGGGAACATCTCGCGGAAGGAGGAGTTCACCGAGACCACGCGGCCCTGGCCGTCCACGGTCATGACGCCCTCGGAGAGGCCGTTGAACAGGGCCTCGAGCTGGCCCTTCTGCTCCTCGACCATGCCCACATGGCGCTCGATGTCCCCGGCCATGCGGTTGACCGCCTCGACCAGGGGCGCGAACTCCTCGCCCGAGTAGACACGCACGCGGCGGCCGTAGGCCCCGCGCCCGATGTCCGCGACCAGGGAGGAGAGCTCGCGGATGGAGGTGGCCATGCCGCCCGTGGCCCAGTAGGAGAGCAGCGCCGCGCAGCCCATGCAGGCCGCCAGGATGATCAGGAAGCGGGTCTTCAGCGCGTCCAGGCGCTGCGTGAGCTCGGCCATGGGCAGGGCCACGCGCACCACCAGGGGATGGTCGTGGCCCGGCAGCTCGGCCAGGCGGGCGACGTAGATCAGGTCGCGGTCCAGGGTGGCGCTGTGGCGCACGGACATGCCGGTGCCGCCGTGCGCGGCCTCCACGACCTCGGGCCGCGTGCTGTGGTCTTCCATCTCCGGGACGCGGTCCCAGGGGACCTTGCTGTCGGCCAGCACGTGGCCGCCGTCGATCACGGTGAGCCGCAGGCCGAGCCGGTCGCCCACCTGCTGCGCCCAGTCCTCGAGCCGCGCGTCATCGGCAAAGGGCTCGTGGTGCGTCAGGAGCCAGCTCGCGCCGTCGAGCATGTGCAGGGCCAGCTGGCGGTCGTTGTTCAAGAGGTCGGTCTTCACCGAGTCGGCGATGAAGAAATAGAGCGGCGCCGCGGCCAGCAGAAGCAGGGCCCAGAACCAGAGCAGAAGCCTCGAGCGGAAAGTCGTGCGCATTCGCGTATCCTGGCGTTTGCATGCGGCGGGTGCGTGAACCGTGCGTGGCGTTCGCGTGACGGGCCCCGCCCCGGTCTCCGGTCCGTCGACGTTTCGGGATTCTTCCCGATCCCGGAAAGTAGCCGAGCTTTTCGCGGCGGGCAAGGCCGCGCCCGGTCCTCCCGGAGGACCGGCTCCCGGGAGACCGCCTCACTCCCCGTGCCCGGGCGGTCGGGCGCAGGCGCACGGGGCGAGGAGGCGCAGGAGGAACGCGAGGGCCAGGGCGTGGATGCCGGGCCGCTTGGACTCGCTGGAACCGGCCACGTTCAGGGCGGCCACGCGGCGCTCGGCCAGCCAGTGGGCCACGGCCTCGTCCAGGGGCGGACGGCGCAGGTCCACCACCAGGCAGGGCTTGTCCGCGGCGCGCGCCACGCGCCTGGTCAGCTCGCTGCCCGGGGTCAGGCCGTCCAGGCAGAGGATGAGCGTGGCGTCGGCCTCGACCACGTTGCGCTTCGTGCGCTCGCGGTATCCGGCCGAGGCGGTCTCGCGCAGCCCGTAGGCTTCGGGGACGGCGCCGTCCTCGGCCCTGCGGCCGCGCGGGCACCAGCCGCCGTGCGGCAGGCCCAGCGCCCTGGCCGCGTCCAGCGCGGCCCGGTCCACGCCTGTCTGCCCGCCGGAGACGATGCGCAGCCGCGCCCCCTCCGGCGGCGGGACGGCGGGACGGTCCGGGGACGGGGCGCGCGGAGCCTTTTGCGGCGGGACGGGAGAGGATGCTGACACGACGGCCTCCTGCCATTCGATAAAGGATAATAATAAATTATCCGATATGAGGCCGTTGGTAAACCGTTTTTTCTCTCCCCCACGCCGGGGCCGACGGCGCGGGAGCCCCGCCGCCGCGCGAGGCGGCATTGGACAGGGGCGCCGCGGCAGGCTATTTTCCCCCCGGGCCATGCGCGCGCGGCGCAGGCCACCGGATGGTCCCGGGATCCTCCACGAAGGAGCACGCATGCATCTGAAGAAACGCATCCTGGTCACCGGCGGCGCCGGGTTCCTGGGCTCCCACCTGTGCGACCGGCTGATCGCGGCGGGCCACGACGTCATCTGCGTGGACAACTGCTTCACCGGCACCAAGCACAACGTCTACCACCTGATGGACGACCCGCACTTCGAGTTCATGCGGCACGACATCACCTTCCCGCTCTACCTGGAGATGGACGAGATCTACAATCTGGCCTGCCCGGCCTCGCCCATCCACTACCAGCACGACCCGGTGCAGACGACCAAGACCTGCGTGCACGGCTCCATCAACATGCTGGGCCTGGCCAAGCGCACCCGGGCGAAGATCCTGCAGGCCTCCACCTCCGAGGTCTACGGCGACCCCGAGATGCACCCGCAGCGCGAGGACTACTGGGGACACGTGAACCCCATCGGGACGCGCTCGTGCTACGACGAGGGCAAGCGCTGCGCCGAGACCCTGTTCATGGACTACCACCGCCAGCACGGCGTGCGCATCAAGGTCGCCCGCATCTTCAACACCTACGGGCCGCGCATGCACCCGAACGACGGCCGCGTGGTCTCGAACTTCATCGTGCAGGCCCTGCGCGGCGAGGAGATCACCATCTACGGCGACGGCTCGCAGACCCGCTCCTTCTGCTACGTGGACGACATGATCGAGGCCTTCCTGCGGCTCATGGGCACCGGCCCCGAGTTCACCGGCCCGGTCAACCTGGGCAACCCGCACGAGTTCACCATCCGCGAACTGGCCGAGAGGATCGTGGCCATGACCGGCTCGCGCTCGAAAATCGTCCACAAGCCCCTGCCGCACGACGACCCCAGGCAGCGCAAGCCCGACATCGCCCTGGCGCGCGAAAGGCTCGGCTGGGAGCCGCGCGTGCCCTTCGAGGAGGGGCTGATCCGGACCGTCGCCTACTTCGAGGAATTCCTGCGCGCCCTGTGAGGCGCGGGTCCGCGGCAGGCCCGGGGAAAGATCCGGCGGACATTTCGCGCCCGAAAGGTCGTGCGCACAGCGAGGCTTGACGCCCCGGCGCCCGATGACCATAACATGGGCATTCCAGTCGCGAGGCGAGGCAATGGACATCCAGACGCAACCCGGGCTCCTGACCCAGAAGCACATCCAGGCCCTGAAGGACATCAACAGGTTCTCCAGGATCGGGCGCTACCACGGCATGCTCCCGGAAAAGCACTCCCTGCTCTACGACGCGGGCGTGCTCGAGTTCCTGGAGGAGAACAACCTCATCGAGGTCGGCACGGTCATCGCCACCTGCGGCGCGCACATGACCGGCTACCGCCTGACCGACGAGGCCCGCCGCGACCTCTCCTCCCTGGGCGTGGAGCTGGACGAGAAGCCGCCCGAGGAGCTGCCCACCGAGGACGAGGACGGCTGCCTGACCCGCGGGCAGATCGACATCCTGGCCGACCTCTACCACTTCGGCCGCATCAAGAAGTTCGGCGGCATCACGCCCAAGCACGAGGTCGAGGAGTACGACAAGCGCGACATCAAGCTCCTCTACGAGCTCGGCTACATCCTCTACATCAGGCTCAAGGGCAAGGCCGTGCGCCACGGCAAGGGCTACATCCTCACCGAGCAGGCCATGCGCCTGCTGCGCCGCCTGGGCATCGCCCTGTGAGCCGCCGCTGAAATGACCCTCTCCGCACGCCCCCGCCTGGCCGTGCTCGGCCTGGACGGGCTCTCCCTCGATCTGGGCCGCGCGCTCTGCGGCCTGACCGACCTGCCCGCGCTCTCGCGCCTGCTCGAGGATGCCCGCGCCCACGAAACGACGGCCGAGCTGCCCGAGCTCTCGCCGGTCAACTGGACCTCCCTGGCCACGGGCCAGGGGCCGGGCGGCCACGGCGTGTTCGGCTTCACCCGCCTGGACCCCGCGCGCTACGAGATCGCCCTGACCGACGCCGCGTCCGTGGCCGCGCCCCGCTTCTGGGAGCGCTACGGCGAGCTCGGCCTGACCTGCAAGGTGGTCAACTGGCCCCACGCCCATCCGGCGCGGCCCTTTCCCGGCTGGCTGGTGGCCGGGTTCGCGGCCCCGGAGCTTGCCCGCGCCTGCCACCCGCCCATGCTGGCGCGCATCCTGGCGGGCAAAGGCTACCGCATCGAGCCGGACACGGCCCGCGGCAAGGAGGACCCGGACGCGCTCCTGCGCGGCCTGCACGAATCCCTCGCCTGCCGCCGCACGGCGCTGGACCTCCTCTGGCCGGACCTGGCCTGGGACGCCTTCGCCCTGGTCCTGACCGAGACGGACCGCCTCTTCCATTTCCAGCTGCACAGCCTGCTCGATCCCGCGCGGCCCCTGCACGCCGACTGCCTGGCCTGGCTGCGGGCCTGGGACGGCCTGCTGGGCGACTTCCTTGCCCGCTACGACGCCCTGCCCGGGCAAAAGCGCCTCCTGGTCATGGCCGACCACGGCTTCGCGCCGCTCGCAAGCGAAGTGGACCTCAACTCCTGGCTCGTGCGCCAGGGGCTTTTGCGCCTCGCGGGCCCGGCCCGCCACGAGCTGGACGCCGCGCGCGTCGCCCCCCCCACGCGCGCCCTGGCCCTGGACCCGGGCCGGATATTCATCCACACGCACGGCCGCTTCGCCCGGGGCGAGGTCGCGCCCGGCCAGACTGCCCCCCTCGCGGCCGAGATCCGCGCCGCGCTCCTCTCCCTCACCTTCGAGGGACGGCCGGTCATGGAGGAGGTCTTCCTCGGCCCCGAGCTCTATCCCGAGGCCGCGGGCACGCCGCACGCCGCCGAGGTCCCGGACCTCGTCTGCCTCGCGGCCGAGGGCTTCTCCCTGACCGCCAAGTGGGACGGCCGCGAGGTCTTCGGCCTGCACGGCCGCACCGGCTGCCACACGGCGCGCGGCGCCCTGTGGTGGGATTCCGAGGGCTCGCGGCCCGCCCGCATGCGCGACGCGGGCCGAGTGATCGCCGAGGCCCTCCTGCCCCCGGAGCGGGGGCGGACGGACTGAGGCCCGTCGTTTCTTCCTCAACGCCGACCCGGCCGGGCTTGACAGCGGCCCGCCCGGCATCAATGATGCTTCTCCCATGTCCATAGACTACCAAAACGACCTGAACGAGGCCCAGTACCGGGCCGTGATGCACGGGGGCGGCCCGCTCCTGGTCATCGCGGGCGCGGGCTCCGGCAAGACCCGGACCATCGTCTACCGCCTGGCGCGGCTGGTGGAGCAGGGCACCCTGCCCGACCACATCCTGCTGCTCACCTTCACCCGCAAGGCCTCCCAGGAGATGCTGGCGCGCGCGGGCTACCTGCTCGGCATGGGGCTCTCCCAGGCCGCGGGCGGCACGTTCCACTCCTTCGCCTTCGCGCAGCTCCGGCGCTACGCCAACTTCGCGGGCTTCGAGAACGGCTTCACCATCATGGACAGGGCCGACGCCGCTGCCCTGGCCAAGGAGGCGCGCGAGCGCCTGGCGCTCGGCAAGGGCGACAAGGCCTTTCCCAAGCGCGAGACCTGCCTCGAGCTCATCTCCAAGGCGCGCAACAAGGAGCTGACCATCGAGCAGGTGGTGACGGCCGAGTACTTCCACCTCACGGCCTATGCCGAGGACCTGGCCAGGATCGGCGACGAGTACCAGGCCATCAAGCGACGCCACGGCATGCTCGACTACGACGACCTGCTCTTCGAGCTGGAGAAGCTGCTCGTCTCCGAGGAGCACGTGCGCGTCTCGGTGAACGCCCGCTACCGCCACGTCATGGTGGACGAGTACCAGGACACCAACCTGGTCCAGGCGCGCCTCGTGAAGCTGCTCGCGGGCGAGGAGCGAAGCGTCTGCGCCGTGGGCGACGACGCCCAGTCCATCTACGCCTTCCGCGGCGCCAACGTGGCCAACATCCTGGACTTCCCCAAGACCTTCCCCGGGGCCGAGATCGTGCGCCTGGAGCAGAACTATCGCTCCACCCAGCCCATCCTGGACCTGACCAACGCCATCCTCGCCAATGCCCGCGAGAAGTACGAGAAGCACCTCTTCACCGCGCGCACCGAGGGCGCAAGGCCCGAGATCGTGCGCACCCTCTCCGACGCCTCGCAGGCGCGCGCGGTCATGGAGAAGCTGGCCGAGCTCCGGCGCGACTACGCCCTGCACGAGATCGCCGTGCTGTTTCGCGCGGGCTACCAGTCCTATCCCGTGGAGCTCGAGCTGAACAAGCTCGGCCTGCCCTTCGCCAAGTACGGCGGCATCCGCTTCACCGAGGCCGCGCACGTGAAGGACGTGCTGGCCTTCCTGCGCCTGGCCGTGAACCCCTCGGACCTCGCGGCCTGGCGCCGCGTGCTCGAGCTGGTCAAGGGCGTGGGCGCCAAGACCGCCCTCTCCATCGCCCAGGCGGCCATCACCGGCGACGTGGCGACCCTCGAGAAGCACAAGCGCAAGAAGCCGCTGCTGGCGGACATCCTGAACCTCGCGGACTCCCTGCGCGCCGACCGGCCTTCCCCGGAGCGCGCCCTCACCCGGGTCATGGAGTTCTACGTGCCGATCATGGTCGAGAACTACCCGGACGACTACCCGCGCCGCCAGCAGGGGCTGGACGAACTGGCGGGCCTCAGCGCGCCCTACCGCGACATGGAGGGCTTTCTGGCCGACATCTCGCTCGAGAACCCGGGCGAGGACGAGCGCGAGGCGCGCGAGGACACCCTGGTGCTCTCCACCATCCACTCGGCCAAGGGGCTCGAATGGAAGGCCGTGATGGTCATCGACCTGGTCGAGGACCGCTTCCCCTCGCGCCGCGCCATGGGCAGGCCCGAGGACCTGGAGGAGGAGCGGCGCCTGATGTACGTGGCCTGCACCCGGGCCAAGGACCGGCTCGTCCTCTTCGTGCCCGAGACCATCTACATCCGCCACCTCGAGCGCCACGAGCCCATGCGGCCCTCGCCCTTCATCCTGGAGCTGCCCGCCGAGACCTACACGGACATGCGCGAGGGCTTCGGCGGCCGCATCTCGCCCGTGCGCCACGGCGCGGCCCCAACTCCTGCGGACGCGCCCCGCACCGTGGCCCGGAACGGCGCACCGTCCTTCGGAGGCAACGGCAACGGCACCACCCCGCCGCCCAAGGCCTTCGGCTTCTGCACCCACAAGATCTACGGCCGGGGCAAGATCATCGAGCACATTCCGCCGGACAAGTACCGCGTCAACTTCCAGCAGTTCGGGCTCAAGGTCATCGTGGGCCAGTACCTGGAGATGGAGGAGGCGTGAGCAGGCTCAGCTCGGAACAGGCCTTCCTGGACCTGATCGCCGAACACTTTCCGAACGCCCACCCGAACCTCGAGCTCGGACGGGGCGACGACTGCGCGCTGCTCAAATGTCCGCCGCGCGTCTGCCTGACCACGGACCTGTTCCTGGAGGACCGCCACTTCCGCCGCGCCTACTTCGCGCCCGAGGACGTGGGCCGCAAGGCCCTGGCCGTGAACGTCTCGGACATCCTCGGCATGGGCGCGCGGCCGCTCGGCTTCGCCCTGAACCTCATGGCCCCGCCGGACGTGGAGCGCGAGTGGTGGAGCCGCATGTTCCTGGCCATGAGCGGCCTGGCCCGCGAGTACGACCTGCCCCTGGCGGGCGGCGACCTCTCGCTGGACGAGCGCATCGGCCTGGCCGTCACCGTCTGGGGCGAGCCCTGGCCCGGCGGCGAGTTCAAGCGCCGGGGCATGGCCGAGGCCGGGGACACGCTCTTCGCGGTCGGCCACCTGGGCCTCGCCCGCGCCGGGCTCCTGGCGCTCGAGGAAAAAGGCCGCCACGCCCAGGCGGACTTCCCCCACGCCGTGGCCTGCCACCTCTGCCCCTGCCTCTCCCCCAAGGCCTCGAACACCCTCTCCCGTCTGCCCTTCGTGCGCGGCCTCATGGACGTCTCGGACGGCCTGGCCCAGGACGTGCCCCGCTTCGTGGGGCCGCGGCTCGGCGCCGCGCTCGACCTCGACCCTGCCGTGCTCCACGAGGAGGTCCGCATCGCGGCCGGGGCCCACGGCCAGGACCCCGCCCTGTTCGCCGCCCTCGGCGGCGAGGACTACGCCCTGCTCGGCGCCCTGCCGCCCGACCGCCTGGCCGAGGCCAGGGACCGGGTGCCGGAGCTCGTGCCCATCGGCACGGTCACGCCCGAGCCCGGGCTCACGCTCCACGGCGCGCCGCTCGGACGCGGCTTCGACCATTTCCAGAAAGACTGAGAACAGATTCCAGGAGGACGCAATGCGCGAGGCGGTGTTTTCCCCCGTGGCCGTGGCCCGCACCCCCTACTCCGACCGCAAGGACTGCCCCAAGCAGGCCACGGAGAACGCGGCCGACGCCGAGATCGTCGTGGACCCCGCCTTCGCCCGGGCCGCTGCCGACCTCGCGCCGGGCATGGAGGTCTGGCTGCTGACCTGGCTCGACCGCGCCGACACCTCCTGCCAGGCCGTGCATCCGCGCGGCGACCCGAAGAACCCGCTGACAGGCGTCTTCGCCACCCGCTCCCCGGACCGTCCCACGCCCATCGGCATGCACCGCTGCCGCATCCTGGGCGTGGACCTCGCGAGCGAGGCCCCGCGCCTCACCGTCTCCGGCCTCGAGGTCCTGGACGAAACGCCCGTCCTGGACATCAAGCCCGTGACCCGCGGCGACGAGCGGCCCGTGACCTCACTCGAGGAAGAGATCGTCCGCGTCGGCCGCCTGGGCTGGGAAAAGGGCCTCTTCTCCGGCCGCGAGGGCAACATCTCGGCCCTCCTGCCTGACGGTGGCCTCCTGGTCACGGCCTCCGGCGTGTGCAAGGGCCGCCTCGCGCCCGGGCAGATCTGCCGCGTGGACTCCACCGGCACGGCCAGGCCCGGCGAGCGGCCGACCTCCGAGCTGCCCGCGCACCTGGCCATCTACCGCGAGCAGCCGCAGGCCCGGGCCATCGTGCACACCCACCCGCCCCATCTCCTGGCCCTGGAGCAGCGCCTGCCCGAGACCCGCGAACTCCTCGACCTCACCCTCTACGAGTCCGCCGTGGTGCGCGAGTGCTTCACCACCGTCCCGGCCCTGCCGCCGGGAGGCGCGAAGCTCGGCGAGGTCGTGGGACGCACGGCCCGCAACAAACGGGCCTTGCTCCTGCGCCGCCACGGGCTTATATGCTGGGCTGAAAGCCTGGAGGAGGCGCTGTGCCTCTCCGAGGAAGTGGAGAATCTGGCGCGCATACGATTGCTCAGAGGCGACAGCGAGACATGAAGAACGATCGCGGCAACCCGGCCGAAAAGGTCGGCGCGACCATCGAGCCGGGCAAGGAAAAAAGCTTCTTTGCGGTTTCCCCGCTCATGCTCTTCCCGGACACCAGCCCGGAATTCAGGGTCTACCTGAACCAGGGCGGCAAGTACGTCCTCTACACCCGCGAGCAGGACAGCTTCGACGACACCACGCGGCGCAACCTCTTCGACCTCGGCATCACCAAGGTCTTCGTCCCGGCCGAGCAGCGCGGCCTCTACGACGTCTACCTGGAAGCCAACCTGGGCCGCATCCTGGACAACAGCGCCATCCCCCTGGAACAGCGCTCCCAGACCTTCTACAGCGCCGCCACCGCCATCCTGGAAGACGTCTTCCGCTCCCGCCTGCCCGAAGCCCTCTCCAAGAAGCTCTTCGCCCGCGTCATGGCCTTCGTGCAGGAAAGCGTGCGCTTCCTCTCCTCCGAGGAATCCCTCAAAAGCCTGGCCAAGCTCATATCGCACGACTACCGGACCTTCACCCACTCCGTGCACGTCTATACGTACGCCCTGGCCATGTTCAACTCCTACGGCCTGGCCCACGAGGACTGCGTGCGCGCGGGCCTGGGCGCCATGCTGCACGACATCGGCAAGGCCCGCGTGCCCCGCTCCATCCTGGAAGAGGCCGGGCCCCTGACCGAGGACGAGCTGGCCAAGCTGCGCATGCACCCCATCCACGGCGTGGCCATGTGCTCCATGCTCCCCCTCACCCAGGAGAGCGTGAACGTCGTCCTCTTCCACCACGAGCGCTTCGACGGCAAGGGCTACCCCACCGGCACCCCCGGCTCCGCCATCCCCCTGCCCGTGCGCATCGTCTCCGTGTGCAACGTCTACGACAACCTGACCACCAACCGCCCCGGCCAGCGCGCCCTGCGCCCCTTCGAGGCCCTCAAGCGCATGCGCGAGGACATGCACGGCGCCTTCGACGTCGACGTCTACAAGCGCCTCGTCCTCGTCCTCTCCGGGGCGGAGATCGTCTAGCCCCCGAATCCGAGATGCCCCCGCCCTGGACCCACCCCGCGCCAGGCTGAGCCTGGACCCCTTCCGCGCGCGAAACGCCGCTCGATGAACCCTGCGTCGCCTGGGCGTGGAGGCTCGTCGTCTGCGCCCTGTCGTGTGCCGCTGGATGAAAAGAGGACGGGCGGGAGAAGAAACGGCCCGCGCCATCTCTTTTGCCTGTGACGATGCGAGCGAGCGCCTTTGAAGGCTCAGGGCAAAGGAGAAAGTGAAGAGGCCTGAAAGAATACCTGAGGTGTGAGCGGGAGGGTGTGGAAGGCCACGTCCCGAGAATCAGTCTTCGGGTACATCCGTGCTGCGGCCTGCCACGCCCGGGCAGCCCTTGTCCGGCCATCAGCCGTGCCGCATGCGGAGCGGGTCGAGGCAGGGCCTCGCGCGGGAAGGGCTCAGCCCTACGGGGCAGGGAGGGGGCGCGTAGCCCCCGTAGGGCTGAGCCCTCCCTGCCCGCCGGAGGCATCCCCCGGCTTGATCATCAGGCCTGGCAGTCCTTGCAGGCTTCGGCCAGGGCGTCGGTGAAGGCGATGACGTCCTTCTCCTCGGTGTCGAAGGAGGTCATCCAGCGCACCTCGAAGGGGTCCTCGCGCCAGGTGTAGAAGTGCCAGTCCTGCTGCAGCTTCTCGGCGGCCTTGCGGGGCAGGGTGGCGAAGACGTGGTTGGTCTGCACGGGCCTGGTCAGGCGCACGCCGGGCACGGCCGCGGCGCGCTCGGCCAGGAGCGCGGTCATGGCGTTGGCGTGGCGCGCGTTCTCGAGCCACAGGCCGTCCTCGAGCAGGGCGGAGAACTGGGCGGCGATGAAGCGCATCTTGGAATAGAGCTGCATGGCCTGCTTGCGCTGGTAGCGGAAGTCCTCGCCCAGCTCCTTGCGGAAGAGGATGACGGCCTCGCCGAACATGAGGCCGTTCTTGGTGCCGCCGAAGGACAGGGTGTCCACGCCGCAGTCCGCGGTGAGCTGGCGCGGGGTCAGGTTCAGCGCGGCGCAGGCGTTGGCCAGGCGGGCGCCGTCCATGTGCAGGTAGAGGCCGTGCTCGTGGGCGAAGTCGGCCAGGGCCGTGATCTCGTCCGGGGAGTAGAGGGTGCCGTACTCCGTGCACTGAGTGATGGAGATGACGGCGGGCTGGGAGTGGTGCTCCACGCCCAGGTCGTAGAGGTAGCGGCGGAAGTCCTCGGGCGCGACCTTGCCGTTGCGCGAGGGCACGGTCAGCAGGCGGGCGCCGGAGAAGCGCTCGGGCGCGCCGCACTCGTCCACGTTGATGTGGGCGCTGTCCGCGCAGAGAACGGCCTTGTAGGGCCGCAGCATGGCGGCCAGGGAGAGGACGTTGGCCGCGGTGCCCAGGAAGACGAAGTAGGGGTCGATGTCCTGGCCGAACTCGCGGCGCAGCAGCTCGTCGGCCCGCGCGGTCCAGGGGTCCTGGCCGTAGGGTTTTGCCGGGCCCTGGTTGGCCTCGGCGATGGCCTGCATGATGCGGGGATGGACCCCGGTGACGTTGTCGCTGGCGAAGCTCTTGAGATCGTTCATGGCTTGGTGTGCAGTCCTTTGTGGAGCGCGTCGCGCCAGGCGGGCCACTGTCCCACGAGTCCGGCTATCGTGGCGTATCCCGCTGCCGTGGGGTGCAGCCCGTCCGCGGCGCGCACGTCGCGTATGTAGTCCGCGTCCGCGGACAGCGCCTGATACACTTCCAGGTAGGGAATGTGAAGCGTGTCGCAGAGCCCGTGCAGGGCCTGGGAGAGCCGGGCGATGCTTCCGGACGCCTGTGCGGCGCGCTCACGGTCCTTCGGGGCCACGGGCAGAGGGCCGACGCACAGCGTGGGCCAGGCCGCACAGGCCTCCTCGAGCAGGGCCCGGGCGTCGGCCAGGGACTGCTCCATGGGCAGGCCGTGCCAGACCTCGGCCACGCCGAAGGAGAGGACCACGAGGGCCGGGTCGCCGGGCACGAGGCGACGCTCGATCTCGTCCTTCAGGCGCGCGCGGATGGAGGCCGCACAGGCGCGGCGCACGCCGAGGTTGTAGGGCGTGAGGGAGAGGGCCGGTCCGTTCCTGGTGGCGGCGCAGAGGCGCCCGGGCCAGCCCAGGACCTCCTCGTCGCCGAAGCCGAGGGTCAGGGAATCGCCGAAGAAGAAGACGTGCATGGCAGTGTTCCGGTTCAGAGTTTGAGGGCCGCGGAGACGAGGGCCGCGACGCCGAAGCAGCCGATGGCCACGGAGGCGGCCACGCGCACCCGCGTGAGGTAGGTGGAGAGGTGCGCGCGCAGGCGCTCCCCGCCGAAAAAGATGCCCACCCACCAGGAGAAGGAGCCGGTGAAGACGCCCAGGGTGGCGGCCAGGGCGTGGCCGTGCCCCTGGCCCGAGGCGCCCAGGCCCAGGGCGGCGAAGATGCCTGCGAAGGCCAGGATCACGGCCGGGTTGGTGAGCCCCATGAAGAGCGTCTGCAGGAAGGTGCCCGCCAGGCGCAGCGACTCGCCCGCGCCCAGGGCCACGGGGTCGTGGCCGCGCAGCATGCGCCAGGCCACGACGAGCAGGAAGAGCCCGCCCGCCAGGCGCAGCCAGCCCTGGTGCCCGGTCAGGAAGGCGGAGACGAAAGTCAGTCCGAAGGCGGCCACGGCGGCGAAGAAGGCGTCGGCCACGGCCCCGCCCAGGCCGCAGACCAGGCCGGTGCCGCGCTTCTCGGTGAGCGAGCGCTGGATGCACAGCAGCCCCACCGGCCCCACCGGGACGGCGATGCACAGGCCCACGGCCAGGGCCTCCAGGTAGACGGTCAGGGGGCTCATGCTCAGTCTTTGGGCGACGGGTTCCGCTTGGCGATCAGCCGTTCGGGCACGATCTCGACGACGCAGGTGCGGGCCAGTACCTCGTCCGGGTAGTCGCGCTCGGCGGCGGGCGCCAGGCGCTCGGCCAGGGCGTCCAGGCCGCGGCGACGCTCGGCGTCGTCGGTCAGGATGCGGGCGGTGCCCGTGCCGCAGACGGAGGCGAAGTGGGCCGTGGCGTTGCAGGCCTTGGGACCGTTCACCAGGGTGTAGCGGGCCACGACGGAGAAGCCCACGCGGGGGTCGGCGCGCATGAGGTCAAGCTTGGTGCCCTCGGTGGCGCAGTGCACGTAGAAGCGGCCGTCGGCGTAGGCGTAGCTGAGCGGCACCACGTAGGGAGCGCCCGAGCCCGCGTCGTTCAGCGCCAGATGCAGCACCTGCCCTTCGTGCAGAAGCTCGACGACGGCCTGCTTGTCCTTGATTTCCCTGTGCGCCTTGCGCATGGTTCTCTCCTTGAGGTCCGAATGAATGACGTCCCCGGAATATGCCACGCCCCTGGCCGCTCGGAAAGTCCAAAGCCGCGCTTCAGCGTGGTCGTGCCCGCGCTCTTCGAGGCCGCGTCCATCTGCCGCACGCTGGACGCGGTGCGTGCGGCGGCGCTGCGGGCCGGGGTGCGGGTCGAGGTGGTCGTGGCGGACGGCGATCCCGAAGGCTCGACCCTGGCGGCGCTCGCACAGTGCGGAGCGGACGGCGAGGCCCGGGGCGACGGGGGCTTCACGCTGCGCGGCCTGGGCGCGCCGCGCGGCCGGGCGCTGCAGATGAACGCGGGCGCGTCCGCCGCCTGCGGCGAGATCCTGGTATTTCTGCACGCGGACACGCTTCTGCCCGAAGAGGCGTTCTCGGCCGTCGAGGAGGCCTTGGCGCGCGGCGCGCGGGCCGGGGCCTTCGCCCTGGACATCGACTCGAAACGGCCGTCACTGCGCCTAGTGGCGGCCGTGGCCACGCTCAGGGGCAGGCTTTTCGGCCTGCCCTACGGCGACCAGGCCTGTTTCCTGCGGCGCGAGGATTTCGCGCGCCTCGGCGGCTTCGCCGAGCTGCCCCTGATGGAGGACGTGGAGTTCGCGCGGCGCCTTTCGCGCGCGGGCATGCGGCCGCGCATCCTGCCCTGCGCGGTCCTCACCTCGGCCCGCCGCTGGGAACGGCAGGGCGCGCTCTGGTGCACCCTGCGCAACTGGCTCCTGGTGGCGCTCTATTCACTCGGCGTGCCGCCCGCGCGGCTGGCCCGCTTCTACGGAGCCATGGGCGGAAACACGGGAGAGAAACGATCATGAAGGGAAACAGGCTGATCGTCTTCGTCAAGGAGCCGCGTCCCGGACGCGTCAAGACGCGCCTCATCGCCCGGCTCGGTGCGGAGCGCGCGGCAGAATTCTACCGCGCCATGGCAGGCGACGCGCTGGACGCCGCCTGCGGGGCCGTGACGGCCCTTTGCCGAGGAACGGGGGACAAGGAGTGGGCGGGCCTGGCCCTGGCCTATGACCCGCCCGGCGCGGAGGCGGCGATACGGGCCTGGCTCGGAAGGCAGCTCTCCGACTGGCTCGGGCCGAGCGGCCGCGCGGGTTCCGGACCGGACGGCGCGCCCGGCCACGACTACTGGCTGCAGCCCGGCGGCGACCTCGGGCGCCGCATGGCCGCGACCTTCGTCCGGGCCTTCTCGTCCGCGGGACGGGGCAAGGACCGCGGCCCGCTCCTGGCGGCGACGAATCCGAAGGTTGAGCGCGCCGTGCTCATGGGCAGCGACCTGCCGCTCGTCGCGTCCCGGGACATCGTGCGGGCCTTCGAGCTGCTCGCGCCGGGCCCGGACGGCCACGACGCCGTGCTCGGGCCGTGTCCGGACGGAGGCTTCTGGTGCGTGGGGTTCAGGGCCGCGGCCTTCAGGCTCGACGTCTTCGACGGCGTCCCCTGGAGCACGGCCGACACGGCGGGTGCGGCCCTGGCCCGGCTGAAAGCCCTGGGAATGCGCACCGCGCTCGCGCCCGAGACCCTGGACGTGGACACGGTCGAGGACGTGGCGAAGCTTCGCCGCGCCCTTTTCGAGTCTCCGGAGCAGCCGGACGGTCGGACGGGAGAACAGACGGAAGGACGTGCGCTCGAGACCCGCGCTCCGCGCACGGCCCGCATGCTCGCGGGGATGCCGGACGACTCCGGGTCCTTGGCGGCGCCTAGAGATTGAAGGTGTAGGTCTTCTTGTCCTTGATCTTGCCGTCGGCGTCGCGGCCGAAGATGCGCGGCCTGACCTCGTCCAGGATCGCCTCGGCCTCGCTGGCGTAGGGCGAGAGGTCCAGGGCCGCGTTGGCCATGTCGAAGGCCTCGTCCCACTGCTTCAGCGCGCAGTGCAGCCGGGCCATGATGGTGTAGGTGCGCTCGCTCGGACCGAAGTTGCGCAGCGCCGTCTTGGTCATTTCCAGCGCGCGCTCGGTCTCGCCCAGGTTCTCGAGCGCCGTGAGCAGGTGGTTGTAGGGTCGCGGGTCCTTGGGATCGCCCTTGATGGCCTCTTCCAAATATTCCACGGCCTCCTGGAACATGCCGCAGCGCACGAGGCGGCCGCCGATGTCCTGCAGGATGCCCGGCTCGCCCGCGAAGCGGTCGGCCGTCTTGCGGAAGGCCAGGCGGGCCTGGTCCATCTGCCCTTCCTTGGCCAGCTGCTGCGCGCAGAGGATGGCCTTGTCGATGGCCTGCTTGTAGGCGTAGACCTTCTCGTACTCGGCCTTCTCGATGGCCAGCCTGATCTTGTCGCGCAGGGACGAGAGGCGGGCCAGGAGCTGCTTCTCCTGCCCCTTGCCCAGCGCGATGCCCTTGGGCAGGAGCCCCTGCATCTGCGGCATGGCCGCGAGGGTACGCAGCACCTCGTCGATGAGGATGGTGATCTCGAACTTCTCGCGCCCCATGATCACGGGCGTGGCCACGAGCAGCGAGAGTGCGTCGCACAAGGCCTCAAGCGTCCTCGGCACGTCCATGCGGCCGACGTAGGCCTTGGCCCGCGCCACATGCTCCCGGATGGTCTTCACGCCCTTCTTCAGGCTCTGCAGATCCTCGGCCATATCGTCAAACTCCGCGCCCCGGGCGCATGCTCCCCCTGGTCTTTCGCGCCTTGTACGCGAAGGCGGCGAAGCTTGGCAAGTCGGCGGGAACCCTTGGGAAATCAGGCACTCAGGGCGGACAGTCCGGATTCAGCGGAAGAAACGGCGCAGGACGAAGACCGCGGCCACGCCCACGAACATGGCCAGGGGGAGGTTGCGCCACCTGGCGGCCACGCCCACGGTGACCAGGGAGGCGGCGGCCTCGGCCGGTCCCTGGGCCAGGACCGCGGGCGCGACGATCGCCGTGAGGATGGAGCCGGGCAGGGCCTTGAGGAAGGCCTCGCCGCGCGGGCCGAGGCGCATGCGGCTGGAGAGCAGCAGGCCGGCGGCGCGCGTGATGTAGGTGGCCACGGCCATGCCCGCGATGGCCAGCCAGGTGCGGGCGTCCGGGGAGAGGGCGTCGGAGCCGAGGAGATCGAGGAGGCTCATGCCGCGCCTCCCATGCCGCTCTCGGCCGCGCCCCCGGCAGTCTCCCCGGCTGTCGCTCCGGACGCCTCGGCGTCCCTGGGCGGCACGCGGCTGCCCGCGAGGGCTCCGGCCAGGCCGCCGGCCAGGATGTACCACTTGCCCGGCACCAGGGCCCAGACGACGAGCGCGACCGCGGCCGCGGCCCCCCAGGGCAGAAGGTCCGCCTTGCCGCGCCAGAATCCGGTGAGCAGGGCCAGGAAGACCGCGGTGAAGGCGAAGTCGAGCCCCAGGGCGGCCGGGTCGGCCAGCCCGCCGGTCAGCACCCTGCCGAGCCCGGTGGCCGCGAACCAGGCCAGCCAGACGCACAAGCCGCCGCCGACCATGTAGGCGCCGTCGCGCTCGCCGCGCGCATAGGCGGACATGGCCAGGGCCCAGTTCTCGTCCGCCATGAGGAAGACCGAGCCGTAGGCCTTGCCCGGGCCGAAGCTCCGGTACCACGGGGCCACGGCCGCGCCCATGAGCACGTGGCGCAGGTTGACCACGAAGGTGGTCAGGACCACGGCGGCCACGCTCATGTGCGGTCCCCAGAGGTCCAGGGCCAGGAGCTGCGAGGCCCCGGCGTAGACGAAGGCGCTCATGGACAGGGACTGCGCGCCGGAGAGCCCGGCCTGGCGCGAGAGCACGCCGAAGACGATGCCGTAGACGAAGACCCCGAGGCCGAGCGGCAGGGCGGCGATGAAGCCCCGGCGCAGGCCGTTCGCGGTGAAGGAGGGCGTATCCATGCGCCCCTTCTAGCCACGGCCCGGAAGGACGGCTTGTACGAAATTGCCGTGCGGAAGACGGCGTCGCCCTGTGCGCGTCGCCCTGCGCGCGTCACCCTGCGTAGACGCCGGGGGTGATGCCGTAGATGCGCTTGAAGTGGCGGGTGAGGTGGCTCTGGTCCGTGAAGCCCGCGGCCGCGGCGGCCTGGGCCGGGGGCAGCCCCTGGCGCATGAGCCGGGCGGCCGCCGCGCAGCGCCGCTGCACCAGCAGCGCGTGGGGCGTCAGGCCGTAGCGGCGGCGGAAGCTGCGCAGGAAGTGCCAGGGCGAGAGCCCGGCCTCGCGCGCCAGAACCTCCAGGGCCGGGCCGCCTTCCGCCCCGTCCCCCGCGTTCTCGGCGCTTCCCGCCTCGCGGATCAGGGCGAAGGCGCGGGCCAGCCCGGGCGCGCCGGGCTCGGGCCTGGGCGCGGGCAGGCTCGCGTGCCGGGTGAAGATCTCGCTGAAGGTCTCGCAGAACAGGGAGGCGCGCGCGAGGTCCAGGGGCAGCGCGGCCAGGGCCCCGTGCAGCCGGGCCAGGCGCAGGGCCAGCTCCCGGTCCTGGGCCAGGGGCGCGGCGAAGCGCGGCGTCTCCTCCGGCGCGCGGCCGAGCAGGCGCGCCACGAGCTCCGGCGCGGGGTAGAACATGCGGTAGACCCAGCCGTCCGGCGTGGCCGCCTCGCCCGTGTGCACGTCGTCCGGGTTGATGGTCGCCACGGCGCCCGGGGTCAGCACGTGCTCGCTGCCCTGGTGCGAGAAGCCCTCGGCCCCGGCCAGGCAGACGCCCACGGCGTAGGTCTCGTGCACGTGGGGCACGAAGCGGTGGGTGACGTAGGTCGCGGCCAGGAGGTCGAGCCCGGGCAGGGCCGGGTCGCGCCAGCAGTGGGCGAGCTCCTGCGCGCCCCGCGCGGCGTCCCGTGCGTCACGTCGCTCGGCGCTCACGGCAGGGCCTCCAGGCTGTCGCCCGGCTCGGGCAGCAGGGCGGGGATGGAACTCTCGCGCGTGAAGGCGGCAAGGGCGGCGCGGATGGCCGCGGCCTTCGCGTGGCGCTCCTCGCGCCGCACGTGCACGCAGGCCAGGGCCCCCACCCCGGCCTCGCGGGCCAGGGCGCAGGCCGCGGCCACCGAGGCGTGGCCCTCCATCTCGCCCTCGAAGCAGAAGGCCT
Organism: Desulfovibrio sp. X2; assembly: GCF_000422205.1. Lineage (NCBI taxonomy): Bacteria > Pseudomonadati > Thermodesulfobacteriota > Desulfovibrionia > Desulfovibrionales > Desulfovibrionaceae > Desulfovibrio > Desulfovibrio sp. X2. Next base: position 54,664 of record NZ_ATHV01000044.1, on the reverse strand, counting down.
CGTGCACCGCCACCGAGGCGCGTTCCGCAAGGGCCAGGCTCTCGGGCGTGGGGCGGCCGTCGCCGCTGTAGAAGCAGCTCGCGCCGTCCGGAGCCGATACGCGCACGGCGAGCGCCGGGGCGGGATGGCCCGCCGGGGCGAAGGAGAGGCCGAAGGGGCCGACGCGGACGTCCTCGCCCGGCCGCGCCTCGACTGGCTCGAGCGCGAAGGGGAGCCCGGCTGGCAGGGAGGAGTAGGCCAGGGGCAGGAGCGCGGCGAGCCTGTCCGCGATGCCGGGCAGGCCGACCACCGGGAGCGGCTCGGCGCGCCCGGCCAGGCGCATGCGCAGAAGCAGCGCGGGCAGGCCGAACCAGTGGTCGCCGTGGAAATGCGAGATGAAGACCCCGGCGAGGCTCAGGCAGGCGTCCGGCGCCGGCGCCAGGAGGGAATGGGCCGCGGTGAAGCCGCAGTCCAGGAGCAGCCCGCGCTCCCCGCTCCGGCAGAAGATGGAGGTGTTCGGCAGCCGCTCGTCCACGGCCTCGCCCACGCCCGCGAAGAGGACGCGCATGGCTAGCCTCCCCGCGCGCGGCGCGGCGAAACGGTTCCCGCACGGCGGGCGACTAAAGGGGGTGTCGAAGGGCGGGCGGATGCGGACATGGCTTTGCTGCCGAGGTTGGGCGCCGCGGCGCCGAGAGTCGAGGATAGCGGCGCGGGGGGCGAAAGAAAAGAGAAAAGGCCCCAGGACGGGGCCTTGAGAGATGAGAAGGCGGGATTAAGAGGATGGAGGTGTTTGGGTCTGCCGGACTTGCGAGGAATAAAGCAGGGAGCGTGCCAGAGGTCGGACACGCCACGTTATTTCCTCGCAACATGTCTGCATGACTTGTCATTTTATTATCTTCAGGCCACGCCGCATTCCGGTCGCACGCGCCCGGCGCCTCCCTTTCCAGACCATTTTGCACAAAATTGTATACCATTGAACAGGCGCTCACCCCGCACATGCCGGGCAGAGGCATAGGTAATTATCCAGAATAAATCTGTTTTACCAAAAAGTGTGAAGTTTACAAAAAAGGAAGGTCTTGGCCGCTGCTTTGCGCAAATGCAGCAAAGCGAAGAGCGGCCGGATGCCCGGCCCGCGGCCGAAAAACGCAGACGGCCCGGGCCGCAGGCATTCCTGGGGACCGGGCCGTGACAGGGCCGGAACGGGACCGCCGGGGCGGCCCGCGGCGTGGACTAGTCGTTCTGGAACGTGGTGGAGATGATGCGCAGCGTGACGATGACGCTGACCAGGCCGAAGAGGAACCAGAAGAAGTCCATGACCGCCTCCTGCGTTTTGCGTTGTGAAAAAGTTCCCGCTCTATAGCCCGCAGCCGCCCGTCTGGCAAGCGCGCCCCTAGCGGGGCTCCAGGCGCACGTCCGCAAGCCCCCAGGACTCCACGCGCCTCGCCGTGGGATGGCCCACGAAGCGCAGCCTGAGCTTGCCGTCCGCGAAGGAGCCGGGCTCGATGTCCAGGCTCACCGGGACGACCCAGTAGCCGAGTTCGCGCTGCGACAGAGGGGTGCGCACCAGCCCCGCGTTGCCGATGGGCTTGGACTCGTTCGTGCCCTCGATGCGGCAGGGGAACTCGGTCATGTGCAGGAGCGTCCTGTCCGCGCCGTCAAGCACGTCGAAGGTGTCGGCCTTGTCCGAGCCCGCGCTGTCCCAGCTGCCGATCAGGTAGAGGTCGAAGCGCAGGCGGTACTTGCCGGGCGTGAGGTTCTCGAGCGTCAGGGTCGCGGCGCTCGGCACGCTGTCGTTCCTGTAGTTGAAGGGGCCGAGGATGGTCGTCTTGCCCACCTTAAGGGTCTCGCTGACCGACCACTCCCCGCCCACCCCGGAGGCGAAATCGCCCCCGGACCAGGCCGTCTGCCCCATGGCCGGTCCGGCGGCCCGGGCCGTGCCGGGCAGGGCGGCTGCGCTGAACACGAGCGCCGCGCCGAGCAGCGCCATGATGGAAAAAGTCAAGAAATATGCCTTGCTAACGCGCATCCGTGCCTCCTTTTGAGCCGTCGTCCGGCCTCGGCCCCTCTCCCATTCGAGCAGACTAGAGCCTCGTCCGGGCGCCGTCAAGACGCCACGCTGGCGGTCCGGGCGTCTTTGGTATATAGCCACGCCCGTGAACACTCTCGATCTATGCCGCGTCTTCGGCAAGGCCATGCTCCGCTTCTGCCCCCTGGTCGCCGCGCCGGTCGCCGTCTCTGAAGACGACATGAAGCCTCGCTACGTGGCCGACGACGCCACGCTGCGCAAGGCCTGCGCCAGCTTCAAGCGCTCCGGGGCCATCGGCGTGGACACCGAATTCGTGCGCGTGCGCACCTATTTCCCCATGCTCGGCCTGATCCAGGTCTCGGACAAGCGCCGCACCTGGCTCATCGACCCCCTGGCCCTCTCGGACCTCTCGCCCTTCGCCGCCGTGCTCACCGACCGCTCCGTGCTCAAGGTCATGCACTCCTGCTCCGAAGACCTGGAGGTCCTCTCCTACCTCACCGGAGACCCGCCGGGGCCGATCTTCGACACCCAGATCGCGGCCTCGTTCCTGGGCCACGGCTTCCAGTCCGGCTACCAGCAGCTCTCCAAGGAGCTCTTCGGCGCCGAGATGGGCAAGTCCGAGACGCGCTCGGACTGGCTGCGCCGCCCCCTGTCCGAGAACCAGATCCGCTACGCGGCCATGGACGTGGCCTGCCTGCTGCCCATGCAGCGCGAGCTCTCCAAGCAGCTGCGCAAGCTCGGCCGCCTCTCCTGGGCCGAGGAGGAGTTCACGCGCATGCGCCGCGACTCCACGCGCGACTACGAGCCCGAGGAATACTACCTGCGCTTCGGCGGGCTGTGGCAGTACGACCGCCGCGAGCTGGGCCTGATGCGCGACCTCTTCGCCTGGCGCGAGCGCCGGGCCATGACCCGCGACCTGCCGCGCTCGTTCATCACCCAGGACGCAACCCTGCGCGCCCTGGTCAAGCACAAGCCCCTGACCATGCGCGACCTCTCGGACATGGAAGGGATCAAGCCCTCCTTCGTGCGCCGCTACGGCCGCACGCTCACGCGCATCGTGCGCGAGGCCATGAAGGCCCCGGAGGAGACCCTGCCCGAGACGCCGCAAAGGCCGCCCAACCCGCGCAAGGTCGGGCGCATGGTGGAGAAGCTCCGCCCCATCGTGGCCGAGACGGCGGAGAGCCTGGGCCTGCCGCCCGAACTCGTGGCCCGCAAGCGCAGCATCATCGACCTGACCGAGAACGTCCTGCGCGGCCAGGAAAATCCCCTGCCCGACGAGCTCTCCGGCTGGCGCAAAGGGGCCATCGGCGACAAGCTGCTGCAGGCCTTGAAGAAATAGCATTCTGCACCATACGCCGGAAACGGCGGGCAACGCGAAGGGGCGGGCGCAACCACACGGTGCGCCCGCCCCTTCGCGTTGGCGCGGCCGAAACAGCCGCGCACCACATGGACCCGCCCTACTCCTTTTCGCCCTCCTCGCGCAGCAGCCGCCGCATGAGCGCGAAGGCCGGCCGCTCGTGCCCCTCGTCCAGACGCAGGCCGAGCCCCCTGGCCGCCCGTCTGGCAGCGGCGACCTCGGCGGGCGCGGGCGTGCGGCAGAGCTCCTTGTAGGCGTGCGCCTGGCCGCAGGGCCGGTACTGGTCCATGACGTTCACGTACGTGTCGGGCGATATCTCCCGGGAGAGAAACTCGAGCCAGGCCGCGCTCCCGGCGAGGTCGCCGGGCATCACCAGATGGCGCACCAGCAGCCCGGACACGGCAAGCCCCGCATCGTCCAGCGCCAGGTCCCCCACCTGGCGGTGCATCTCGCGGATCGCGGCCCGCGCCGCGTCCGGATAGTCCGGCGCGCGGCAGAAGCGCGTCGCAGGGGCCTTGTCCCAGAACTTAGCGTCCGGCATGTACACGTCCACCACGCCGTCCAGGAGCCTGAGCGTGGAAAGCTCCTCGTAGCCGCTCGTGTTCCAGACCAGGGGCAGGTCGAGCCCCATGGCGCAGGCCGCGACCAGCGCCTCCAGCACCTGCGCGGCCACGTGCGTGGGCGTGACCAGGTTCAGATTCACCGCGCCGCGCGCCTGCAGCTCGCAGAACATGCGCGCCAGCTCCTCGGCCCCGGCCTCGGGAAATGCGCCGTCCCCCTGCGAAATCTCCCAGTTCTGGCAGAACGCGCAGTCCAGGCTGCACTGCGCGAAGAACACCGTGCCAGAGCCGCCCTCGCCCACGAGCACGGCCTCCTCTCCGAAATGAAGGTCGTAGGAGGCCACCTGCGCGTACCGGCCGGTGCGGCACCAGCCGAGCCTTCCGGCCCCATCTCCCCCAGTCCGGTCCACCCCGCAGCGCCGGGGGCAGAGATCACAGGCGGAAAGCCGCCTGAGCGCCGCCTCGGCCCGGCGCGCCAGCTCGCCCGAGGCGAAGAGCTCGACGTACCGCCCGGCCATGCGCTCCCCCGCCCCTTACGCCAGCATTGCGCCGAGCGCGTCCTGCGGCGAGTCCAGCACCGACTGGAAGGCGTCCAGCAGGCGCGCCAGGTGCCGCCCGTCCACCAGCGCGTGGTGGCCCATGACCGCGACCGGCAGCTTGAGCGCCCCGTTCTCGGGCGTGAGCCGCCCCCACGCCACGCGCGGCACCGTGTCGTCGGGCCCGAGCACCGGGAAGGTGAGGCTCGTGAAGCGCGTCCAGGGCAGGCTCGACAGGAACACCATGTCGTCGCGGTCGTCCGCGATGTTCGTGAGCCCGTCCGCCTGCTCCGCCTCGCGCAGCCGCGGCGCGTTCAGCGCCACGAACTCGGGCAGCGCCGCGGCGTGCGCCAGGATGCAGAAGTTGAACCGCCCGCCCGAGAGCGGCACGGTCACCGAGGGGTCGAGGCGCTCGTGCTCCACCACGTCCTCGCCCTGCCCGGTCTTCCGGATGCGCACCCGCAGCTCCGGCACCGAGTTGGCCGCCGTGCAGGCCGCCCAGGCGAGGCCCATGAAGAGCGGCAGGCCCGCGGCCTTGAGCCGCGCCTTGAAGTCGCGCGCGTCGAGCTCCGCGCAGATCGTGAACTGCGGCACGGCGTGCCGCCTGAAGAACTCGTAGTGCGAGCGCCTGGGCCAGGTGGAAAGGTCTATGGTCTTCATCTTCCCATGCTACCCGAGTCCCGGTGGCGCGACAAGACCGCCGCCCGGCGAGCCGATTCCGCGCGCCGCCCGGCGCAGGAATAATTGACCTCCCCCCGCCCCCTTGGCTACGACCATGGGCATGCGCACCTTCCGCGTGATCATCGAGCAGGACGAGGACGGCCTCTTCATCGGCAGCGTGCCCGAGCTGCCCGGCTGCCACGCCCAGGGGACGACCCGCGAGGAGCTCCTCGCCAACGTGCGCGAGGCCGCCGCGCTGTGCCTCGAGGTCCACGGCCGGGAGATCTCCTGCGCCCCGGACGGCGTCTGCGTCTGCCCCGACTGCCCCGATTCCCCGGATTCGCCGGATTCCCCGGATCCCATGGACCCCGCGGCCCCCTCCCTTGCAAAGCCGGACGGTCCCCCATGAGCCACATCCGCGCCGTGACCTCGGCCGAACTCCTGCGCGCCCTCGAGCGCCTGGGCTTCGAGCCCCTGCGCCAGAAAGGCTCCCACGTCTTCCTGCGCAACGCGCACGGCCGCGGCGCCGTGGTCCCCACCCACTCCGGACAGCAGATCGGACGCGGCCTGCTGCGCAAGATCCTCGACGAGACCGGCGTCACCTACGCCGAGCTCGACGCCTGCCTGTAGGCAAAGAAAAATGCCTCCGGCGGGCAGGGAGGGCTCCTCGCCCTCCCTGCACCCTCCCCGCAAGGGGTGACCCCTTGACCCGCTCCGCACGCCGCACGCCCGGACCACGAACACGGGCCGCCCGGGCGTGAAGGGATGTCGGGGCGGGACTGTCGCGCGCCGTGGGGTGGAGGAGGAAGAACCGGAGCGTTTTTTTCGCCGTCCTCTCCTTTGCCTGCGGCAAGAACAGCGAGCGCCTTTGAAGGCCCCTGGCAAAGGAGAGGAAAGAAAAAAGTTTTAACTGATTCCGATGAGTACGGACGGCGGCAACCGTGCCCGGTCTTGCGGCCTCTCACGCCCAGGCGGCGTCTGCCCGGCCGTCAGCCGTACCGCGCGCGAAGGGGGTCCAGGCTCAGCCTGGCGCGGGGTGGGTCCAGGGCGGGGGCGCGCAGCCCCCGCCCTGGCCGCCGGAGGCATTCCTACCTCCGCACGAGCAGGGCGACGGTCTCGACGTGGTGCGAGTGCGGGAAGAGGTCCACGGGCTGCACGGCCTGCACGCGGTAGGCCAGGGAGAGGCGCGAGAGGTCGCGGGCCAGGGTGGCGGGGTCGCAGGAGACGGCCACGATGCGATCCGGGGCGAGGTCGATGAGCCGGGTGGTGACGGCCTGGTCCAGGCCCGCGCGGGGCGGGTCGGTGACGACCACGTCGGGCCGGGGCAGGCCGGGGGCGAGCAGGGTCTTGGCCAGGTCGCCGGGGATGAAGCGGCAGTTGCGGCAGCCCAGGCGCTTGGCGTTCGCGCCCGCGTCGCCCACGGCCTCGCGCGAGACCTCGAAGCCCACGACCTGCTTGGCCGAGGGGGCGAGCGCCAGGGCCATGGCGCCGATGCCGCAGCAGCAGTCGAAGAGGGTCTCGGCGCCGGTGAGGGCGGCGAAGGAGGCGACCTGGGCGAAGAGGCGTTCGGCGGCCAGGGTGTTGGTCTGGAAGAAGGCCTCGGGCGAGAATTCGTAGTCCACGCCGCCGCAGGTCTCGGAAAAGCGGGCCCGGCCCCAGGCCACGGCTGTCTGCTCGCTCTGGGCGACCTGGGAGCGGGCGCGGCGAGTGCCGTGGACCACGGAGACGAGGCCCGGGCAGGCGCTGCCCAGCGCGTCGGCCAGGGCGCGCACGGCCGCGAGGCCCTCTGCGTGGGGCGAGGTGACGACCACGGCCATGACCTCTCCGGCGAGGTTTCGGCGCAGGACGAGGAAGCGCCAGAATCCGGCGTTCTTCGAGGGGTCGAAGGCGGCGAGGCCGTGGCTGCGGGAGAGCTCGCGGGCGGCCTCGCGCGCGGCGGCGAGCCACGCGCCGACCTCGCCGTCCATGAGGCGGCACTCGGCGACGTCGAAGACGGCCTTGCCTTCTCCGCGCGGGTGCAGGCCGAGGTGCAGCTCTTCCCCGCGTCCGGAAAAGGCGAACTCCATCTTGTTGCGGAAGCCCTGCGCGCGCGGCGAGGCCAGGGTGTCGAGGACCGGCGCGTCGGCGAGGTTGCCCACGCGGGCCAGGGCCTCGGCGACGAAGGATTTCTTCGCTGCCAGCTGGGCCTCGTAGGCGAGATCCTGGAAGTCGCAGCCGCCGCAGACGGAAAAGTGGGGGCAGAAGGGCGCGACCTCGTCCGCGGAGGGGGCGAGGACGCGTTCCACGCGGGCCTCGGCGTGGCGGGGCTTCAGCCGCTCGATGACGGCCTCGACCTTCTGGCCGGGCAGGGCGTGGTCCAGGAAGACGGCCATGCCGTCCACCCGGGCCACGCCCCTGCCGCCGTAGGCCAGCCGCTCCACCGCGCAGGCGATGCGCTGTCCGGCGGCCAGGGGCGCGGCGGGCACGGGACTCAGGCCAGGGAGGCGCGCACGGCGTCCGCGATCTGGCGGACGACGGGCTCCTCGATGTAGGGGTGCATGGGCAGGCTGACCACGTCGTGCGAGGCGGCCTCGCACACGGGCAGGTCGCCCGTCTTGTAGCCCAGGTGGTTGAACACGGGCTGCAGGTGCATGGGGATGCGGTAGTAGACCATGGTCGGGATGCCCTGCTCGCGAAGATGCGCGATGACGGCCTCGCGTTTCTCGGTGCGCAGGGTGTACTGGGCCCAGGCCGAGAAATACCCGGCGGGCACGTGCGGGGTCCGGACCACGTCCGAGAGCAGCTCGGTGTAGCGTTCGGCCGCGGCCTGGCGCAGCTCGAGCTCCAGGGGGAAGGCCTCGAGCTTGGGCAGGAGCACCGCGGCCTGCAGCGAATCGAGGCGGCCGTTGATGCCCACGGCCACGTTCTCGTACTTGTTGTCGCCGGTGCCCTGGCCGTGCACGCGCAGCGAGACGAGCCTGGCGTAGAGTTCCTCGTCGTCGGTGAAGACGGCTCCGCCGTCGCCGTAGGCGCCGAGCGGCTTGGCCGGGAAGAAGCTGGTGGCTCCGGCGTGGCCGTAGGAGCAGGCGCGGCGTCCCTCGATGGAGCCGCCGAAGGCCTGGGCGCCGTCCTCGAGCACGAGCAGGCCGTGCTTCTCGGCGACGGCCGCGATGGCCGCGTAGTCGGCGCAAAGGCCGAAGAGGTCCACCGGGATCACGGCGCGCGGGGTGAGCTTCTCGTAGCCCGCGGGCAGCGGATGGATGGAGGGGTCCTTCTTCTCGAGGGCCTCGACGGCGCGCTCGAGCCCGGCCGGGTCCATGTTGAAGGTCTTGGGGTCGATGTCCACGAAGACCGGGGTGGCGCCGAGCAGGGCGATGACCTCGGCCGTGGCGTAGAAGGTGAAGGCCGTGGTCAGCACGGCGTCGCCGGGCTTGATGTCCCAGGCCAGCAGGGGCAGGAGCAGGGCGTCCGTGCCCGAGGAGCAGGAGAGGCAGAAGCGGGTGCCCGCGAAGGCGGCCAGCTTCTCTTCCAGCTCGCGGACCTCGGGTCCCATGATGTACTGCCCGTGGGCCAGCACGGCGTCCATGCGCCGGCGGATGGCGGGCTCCAGTCGCGCGAATTGCGCCTTGAGATCGATGAAGGGAATTGCCATATGTAGTTCTCCTCGCGCCGCTCGTGCGGCGCACGCGGGCCTTGTAGCCCCGGGTGGCAAAAAGCACAAGCCGAGTGATTGCGCGGCTCTCGCGACTCCGGAGGGGCTGCCGCGTTTGCGTTTTCGTCCGCCAGGGGCTAGGTACGCTGCCGCGGGCCCGGGGATTTTTCCGGCCCCGCACGCACGGCGGAATCAATCTCTACCATCGCCGCGCCGCAGCGGCGAGAGGAAGTGAGAAGAAAATGAAGGTCACGGTTTTCGGAGGCTCGGGGTTCCTGGGCTCGCACGTCTGCGACAAGCTCGCCGCGGCCGGCCACGAGGTGACCGTCTTCGACCGCAGCGCCTCGCCCTGGCCCGTGCCCGGGCAGCGCACGATACAGGGCGACATCCTGGACGAGACCGCGGTGCGCGAGGCGGTCTCCGGAGCCGAGGCGGTCTTCAACTTCGCGGGCATCGCGGACATCGGCGAGGCCAACGTGCTGCCCGTGGAGACGGTGAAGGCCAACATCCTGGGCAACACGGTGGTCCTCGAGGCCTGCCGCCTGGAGAACGTGCGCCGCTTCGTCTACGCCTCCACGGTCTACGTCTACAGCGCCTCGGGCGGCTTCTACCGCTGCTCCAAGCAGGCCAGCGAGCTGTTCATCGAGACCTACCACGAGAACTTCGGCCTGGAGTACACCATCCTGCGCTACGGCTCGCTCTACGGACCGCGCGCGGACCTGCGCAACGCCATCTACCGCTTCGTGCGCCAGGCCATGGACGAGGGCGTGATCCGCTACTACGGCTCGCCCGACGCCCTGCGCGAGTACATCCACGTGGAGGACGCGGCCCTGGCCAGCGTGGAGATACTGAAGCCCGAGTTCGCCAACTCGCGCATCGTGCTCACCGGGCACCAGGCCATGCGCGTGGGCGACGTGATGAAGATGATCGCGGAGATCCTGGGAGGCGGCGTGCGTTTCGAGTTCTTCTCGGAGAAGGGCTCGGCGCACTACGAGATCACGCCCTACTCCTTCAATCCGCGCATGGGCCGCAAGTACGCGCCGCCGCTGCACATGGACCTGGGCCAGGGCGTCCTGCGCGTGGTCGAGGAGGTGCACCGCGAGCTGCACCCCGAGCTCGAGAACCACGACGGCGTGCTCCTGGGACGAGGCGAGGACTAGGGAAGGGACCGCTCCCGACGCCGGGCAATGGGTGATATAGGCGGTGTCGATGGCCTTGCCATAGGACGCGGCTCTTCTTATCGTCCTCAGAACGATTCATACGAGGATTTCTATCCGCATGGCGACCTTCAGCATCCCGGAATACCGGGTACACGTGGACCAGCTCCAGCCCGGCGTCTTCATCAAGCTCGACGGCGCGTGGTTCAACCACCCCTTCCTGTTCAACAAGTTCAAGATCAAGTCGCAGGAGCAGATCAACACGCTGCGCGACAGCGGCGTCACCGAGGTCATCTGCGTCCCGGCCAAGTCCGACAAGCTGCCGAGGCCCATGCCCGCGGACGCGCAGCCCAAGGCCGAGGCCGTGGTCAAGAAGAAGCCTGACGCGGCCACGGAGCGCATGTGGCAGGTCAAGAAGGAGCGCATCGAGAAGCTCAAGCAGAAGCGCGAGGAGATCAAGCGCTGCGAGGAGAAGTACGCCAAGTCCATCGCCGCGGTGCCCGGCATGCTCACGGGCGTGATGACCGGCTCGGGCGAGGCCGTGCAGAACGCCCAGGCCCTGGTCTCGGACATGGCCGACGTCTTCCTCTCGGAGAGGGACGCCATCGTCCACCTCATGGACACCAAGGCCACTGACGAAGGGCTCTACTACCACTCGCTGAACGTCTCGGTGCTCTGCCTCATGATCGGCAAGGCGTGCGGCCTGCCCGCCGAGGAGCTGAAGGCCGTCGGCGTGGGGGCCATGTTCCACGACGTCGGCAAGAACCGCATCGAGAAGAAGATCCTGCGCAACCCGCACCCCACCAAGGCCGAGCTGCAGCTCATCCACATGCACCCCAAGTACGGCCTGGAGCTCGCGGCCAAGGCGGGCGGCTTCACCGACCCCTCGCTCGCGGTCATCTTCCAGCACCACGAGCGGCTGGACGGCACGGGCTACCCCTCGCGCCTGTCCGGCACCAAGATCCACGTGGGCGCGCGCATCGCGGCCATCGCGGACATCTACGACAACCTGGTCAACAACCCGGACCAGCAGAAGGCCGTGACCCCGCACCAGGCCATGTCCTTCATGTTCGCCAAGCTGAAGACCAAGCTGGACATGCAGATCTTCGCCAACTTCATCCGCTGCCTGGGCATCTACCCCCCGGGCACCCTGGTGCAGCTCTCGAACGAGGTGCTGGGCATGGTCATCGCGGTGAACCAGAAGAACCCGCTGAAGCCCTCGCTGCTCATCTACGACCCCGAGATCCCCAAGGAGGAGGCCATCATCTTCGACATGGAGGAGGACCCGGACCTGCAGGTGGTCAAGTCCATCCACCCGGGCCAGCTCCCTCCGGAGATCTTCGCCTACCTGAACCCGCGCTCCAAGGTCACCTACTACATGGACCACGCGAACGAGGACTCGGCGAAGTAGCCGCCCCTCCGGCCGCCCTGCCCTTCCGTCTCCGCCTCGCCCACCCTTCGGGGCTCAGGCGCTCTGCACCGCTTCCTCCGCCGCCGTGCCCCTGCCGCGCGCGGGCCGGGCGGCGGCCGCGCCGCGCAGGGTGACCGCGCAGAGCACCACCGCGCCTCCGGCCAGGGCCCACGGTCCGGGCCGCTCGCCGTAGCCCACGGCCACCCACACGGGGTTCAGGATGGGCTCGAGCGTCATCACCAGAATAGCCTCCAGGGCGCAGAGCCTCCTGATGCACCAGGCGTAGAGGAGCAGAGAGACGCCCTGTTGCGCCACGCCCAGGTAGAGGAGGCCGAGCAGGCTCGCCGCGCCCGGCCAGGGCCCGCGCGCGAGGTCCGCGGCGAGGAAGGGCAGCCCGGCCGCGGCCGTGAGCAGGTGGCCGAGGAGGATGGAGCGCAGCGGCGAGGCCTCCTTCTGGCTGCGCAGGCTCAGGGTGAAAGCGGCATAGGAGAGCCCGGTGCCCACGGCCAGGAGGTTGCCCGTGAGGCCGCCGGGCGAGAGCCTGTCCAGGAAGAAGAGGACCATGCCCGCGAGGGTGGCCAGGACGAAGAGCCAGTCGCCGCGCCGCGTGGGCTCGCCGAGCAGGCGCGGGGCGAGGAGCGCCACGTAGACCGGCGCGGTGTAGGCCAGGAGGATGGCGTTGGCCGCGGTGGTCAGCTTGGTGGCCGCCACGTTGCTCACGAGCAGCCCGGCGTAGGCCACGGCGCCGCAAAGCTCGGCGCGCGAGAAGCGAAACCGCGCCCGGCCCTCCCCGTCCCTGCCCCGGGAAAGCCGGAGCGCCAGGACCAGGACAGCCGCGGCCAGGGCGCTTCGCGCGCCGGTGATGGCCATGGGGCCGAGGTCGATGAGCTTGATGCAAAGGCCCCCGGAGCTCCAGAGCAGAGCCGTGAGGGCGAGAAGGGCCACGGCCGCGCCGCGTCGGTTCATGGGCGACTCCGCTCGTTCGCCCGCCGCTGTCCGCGCCCGGGAGAGGACGCGCGGGGCGGGCCGGAAGGGCGCAGTCTATGCGCGGGGAAACGCGGGGGCAAGGGGGCGGCGCGGAAGACGCCGGGGAGGAGTGCCCCGGCGGACAGGGAGGAGGGCGCTTCCCTGCCCGCCGGGGATCCTTGGGGGTGTGAGAACGTTCGTGCCCGGCCGGGCCGGGCGAAAGCGTCAGGCCAGGTTCCTGGCCACGAAATCCCAGTTCACGAGCTTGTCGAAGGCCGCCTTGACGTAGTCGGGGCGCCGGTTCTGGTAGTCCAGGTAGTAGGCGTGCTCCCAGACGTCCAGGGTCAGGATCGGGGTATGGCCCAAGGCCACGGGCGTGTCGGCGTTGGCCGTCTTGACCACGGCGAGGCCGTCCTTGGACTTGGCCAGCCAGGCCCATCCGCTGCCGAACTGGGTCTTGGCCGCCTCCTCGAACCGGTCCACGAAGGTGTCCCAGGAGCCGAAGGCCGCGGCCACGGCGTCCTTGACCTTGGAGGGCGGGGTCTTGCCGCCCGGGGCCAGGCAGTTCCAGTAGAAGGTGTGGTTCAGCGCCTGGGCCGCGTTGTGGTACAGCCCGATCTTGTCGGGATCGCCTGCCACGGCCTGGACCACGCCTTCGAGCTTCATGGAGGCCATGGGCGTGCCCGCGACCATCTTGTTCAGGTTGGCGTAGTAGCCCGCCGTGTGCTTGCCGTAATGGAAGGAGACGGTGCGCGCCGAGATGACCGGCTCCAGGGCTTTCTCCGGATACGGCAGGGGCGGCGCCGGGAAGGGCTCCGCCGTGGCGGCGAAGGCCCGGCTTGCCGGGCCGAGCAGGCCCGTGGTCGCAAACACGGCGACCGAGGCGGCGGCGGCCATGGAGCTCTTGATGAAGCTGCGGCGGTTCATGGTGGGGGACATGATCCTTTCTCCTGTCACAGGGCTCTGGGGATTGTTTCCAGTATAGCACCCTGCCGGGTGCGGGGCACGCTGTCAAGCAGCCTTTCTCCCTTGGCCGCAGGATCACGAATTATACAAAATCTTCCATTATCCCTTGAATAACCTGACCTGTTTGCGTAGATAATGACATAAATGCGCAAAGCGCACATTTCCCAGCAAAGGAGCACGACGTCATGAAGGACATCTGGATCAAGGTCATCGAATACGCCTCGATGCCCCACCTCGGACTCTCCCGCAAGCTCAGGGCAGGCTACTCCATCGAGTTCAACGGCGACGGCAAGGTCATGGACGGCGACGTGGTCTTCGAAATATACGAGACCTATCTGCGCGTGATCTCGGAAGAGAAGGGAGAGGTGGCGAACATCTACTACGACTGGGAGAAGCTCGCCTCGGTCAAGACCACCGGCAGCCCGAAGAAGAAGTAGCCCCGGGCACGCCTTCCGCGCGCCGGCACGAATGCGGACAGGGCGCGGGGCTTCTGCCCCGCGCCCGTTTTCTTCGGCCCGAGCCTCTTCACGCCGTCCCGATATCGCAACCTCCATGTCACGCCCGCGTCACGCGGCGGCGCGACAAAATCGGGTGCCAAAAACACCCCACTTCAGGAGGACGACGGCAATGAAGCTTTCCCCCACCATCCGCGCCTCGGTCCTTGCCCTGGCCGCGGTCCTGGCCGTGGCCATGGCCCTTCCGGCCGGAGCCCAGGCGGCTGCCAAGCCCAAGTATGTCTTTCTCTTCATCGGCGACGGCATGGGTCTGCCCCAGGTCAGCGCCACCCAGTACTACTACGCGGCCAAGCAGGGCAAAGTCGGCGACGACAAGCTGCTGATGACCGCCATGCCCTACCAGGGCATCACCACCACCTATTCCGCCGAGTCGCCCATCACCGACTCCGCCGCCGCGGGCACGGCCATCGCCTGCGGGGTGAAGACCTACAACGCGGGCATCGGCGTGGACGTCCACAAGAAGCCCTACAAGAACATCGCCGAGCTGGCCCACCAGCACGGCATGAAGGTCGGCATCGTCTCCAGCGTGTCCATCGACCACGCCACCCCGGCCTCCTTCTACGCCCACCAGGAGTCGCGCAAAAGCTACTACGAGATCGGCATGGAGCTGGCCAAGAGCGGCTTCGAGTACTTCGGCGGCGGCGGCTTCCTCGACCCCACCGGCAAGAAGTCCAAGAACCCCCACGGCAACGTGCTCGACGCCGTGCGCGCCGCGGGCTACGACGTGGTCACGGACAAGGCATCCTTCGAGAAGCTCTCGGCCAAAAACGGCAAGGTCGTGGCCATCAACCCCCGCCTGCCCGACGACCAGGCCATGCCCTACGGCATCGACACCAGGCCCGGCGAGCTGACCCTGGCCGACTTCACGGCCAAGGGCATCGAGCTGCTGGACAACCCCAAGGGCTTCTTCATGATGGTCGAGGGCGGCAAGATCGACTGGGCCTGCCACGCCAACGACGCCACCACCACCCTGCGCGACGTGAGCGCCTTCAACGACGCCGTGGCCCAGGCCATGTACTTCATGAAGAAGCACCCCCAGGAGACCCTCATCGTGGTCACCGCCGACCATGAGACCGGCGGCCTGACCATCGGCTTCGCGGGCACCAAGTACGACAGCTTCTTCACCGTGCTCGACGGCCAGAAGATCTCCTTCACCGAGTTCACCGACGTGGTGCTCAAGAACTACAAGGACAAGGCCGCGGGCCACTACGACTTCAAGGACGTGGAGCCGCTCATCACCGAGAACTTCGGGCTCAAGTTCGCGGGCGATCCCAAGACCGACCGCACGGTGCTCAAGCCCTTCGAGATCGCCATGCTGCAGGAGGCCTTCGAGCGCTCCATGAAGGGCGAGACCGAGAAGCCCAAGGACGAGCAGACCTACCTGCTCTACGGCAGCTACGATCCCCTGACCATCGCCGTGACCCACATCCTGGACCAGAAGGCGGGCTTCGGCTGGACCACCTACTCCCACACCGGCGTGCCCGTGGCCACCTCGGCCGTCGGCGTGGAGGGCCAGCTCTTCGGCGGCTACTACGACAACACGGACATCTTCAAGAAGCTGGCCCAGGCCATGGGCATCTCCGCCACGCCCGTGACCCTGGCCGCGAACTAGCCACCTCCAGCCATACACCCCATAAACCGCGCGGCGGCGGGCCGATCCCCGCCGCCGCGCCCCATCCGGAGCCCGGAGACCTGCCATGCTCGCCCGCCTGCGCGCCAACCGCGACCTCACGCTCTCGCTCCTCTTCCTGGCCCTGTCCGCGGCCCTGTGGTTCACGCCCACGGGCTTCGAGAACCGCATCGACGCCACGGCCCTCCGCGCCCGGGCCCGGGTGGTGAGCGTGGACAACGACCGGGTGCTGCACTTCGGGATCATCAAGACCGGCTGGCAGACCCTGACCATGAAGCTGCTCGACGGCCCCTTCAAGGGGCAGACGGTGGAGGGCGACAACCTCCTGACCGGCAAGCTCGAGCTGGACAAGATCTTCGTGCCCGGGGACGAGGCCCTGGCCGTGATCACCACCACGCCGGACGGCAGGATCTCGCGCGTGAACCCGCAGGACCACTACCGCCTGGACAAGGAGCTGCTGCTCCTCGCGCTCTTCGCCGGGCTGCTCGTGCTCTACGCCGGGGCCACGGGAGCCAAGGCCCTGCTCTCCTTCGTCTTCACCGGCCTGGCCATCTGGAAGCTGCTCGTGCCCGCCATGCTGCACGACTACGACCCCATCTGGGTCACCCTCGGCCTGGTCACGCTGCTCATCTCGGCGGTCATCTTCCTGGTCGGCGGGCTGTCGCGAAAAGGCCTCGTGGCCTTCTGCGGGGCCATGCTCGGCCTGCTCACCACCTGCGTGCTCTCCCTGGCCCTGGCCCCGGGATTTCATCTGAACGGCGCGGTCAGGCCCTTTGCCGAGACCCTGCTCTACACCGGCTTCGCCCACCTGAACCTGACGCGCATCTTCCTCTCGGGCATCTTCCTGGCCTCGGCCGGAGCGGTCATGGACCTGGCCATGGACGTGGCCGCCTCCCAGAACGAGGTGCTGTGCAAGAAGCCGGACCTGCACTTCCGCGAGGCGCTGCGCTCGGGCTTCGCCGTGGGCCGGGCCGTGACCGGCACCATGACCACCACCCTGCTCCTGGCCTATTCCGGCGGCTACATGACCCTGCTCATGGTCTTCATGGCCCAGGGCACGCCGGTGGCCAACCTCTTCAACCTGACCTACGTGGCCGCGGAGATCTTCAACACCATGGTCGGCTCGCTCGGCCTCGTGGCCACCGCCCCGCTCACCGCGCTCATCGGCGCCTTCGTCTTCACGCGCAGACGCGCCTGCTGACGTGCCTGCCGACGGGCCTGCCGACTCACCCGGCGACGCGCCCGGCAAGCGGGCTTCGGGGCGCCTCGCCCAGGCCTTCGATCCCGCGCGGCGCAGGGTCCGAAGGCCGCGTTACGCCCCGGCCGTCCGCCGGTCACATCCGCCTCTGCGCCGCCACGGAAACGTCGTTTGTCGCGCAGCTTCGAGCAGCATAAAAATGGTCCGAAATATAACGCCCTGCCCGGAGCCCATTGCAATGGAAAAGGAATTTTCCCAGTTCACCGTCCTCGAGCTGGTGGACACCTTCAGCTCGATCTCGCGCTACGGCGGGGTCATGCCCGTGCGGCTGCTCGTCCAGATAGAGGGCATGATCGAGGAGCTGGTGCGGGCCGGAATCCTGCGCAGCGTGCACGTGCGCACGCCCGAGGGCTACCTCATCGAGGGCGTGCAGCTCACGGATCTCGGCCGCCGTCTCCTGGTGACGCGCTAGCCCGGCCGCCGCACGGCCCGGCGCGGCCGTTCCGGCGGCGCTTGTGACTCGAATCCGGCTCTGCTATGTGCATCCCGATTCGCTTCGTACCGCACCTTGACAACCTTCGCCGGGCGTCTTCTCTTTGCGGCACACCATCCGAAGCGTGGAGTCCGCTCATGCTGCCTGTCAAACTCGAGAAATTCGGCTTCGACATCGTGCACGGCTGCCAGCTGCGCTGCGTGGGATGTCCGAATTCCACCCTCGCGCCCAAGATCCGGCACGTGCTGCCCGAGGACTTCGCGGCCTGCCTGGACAACCTGGACGTCGCCGAGGTCAAGCTCATGCGGCTGTTCAATTTCGGCGAGCCGCTGCTGCACCCGGACGTGCCCGGGCTTCTCCGGCTCATTCCCGGCCGCTCCTTCTCGGTGCGTACGGTGGAGATATCGACCAACGCCCAGCACCACGACTTCGCCATGCTGGAGGAGATCTTCCGCACCGGCGTCCTCGGCAAGCTCGTGGTCAGCTGCGACGGCGACGGCACGCCCGCCGAGTACGAGCGGCTGCGCACGCCCGCCAAGTGGGAGAAGCTCGTGGCCTTCCTGGCCAAGGCGGGCGAGCTGCGCAACGCCTACGCCCCGGGCGTGCGGCTGCACACCCGGACCATCTGCGAGACCGACGAGGGCCGCCGCAGGTGGCTCGACACGCTCACCCCGCTCGGCTGGGACGCGGAGTTCCGCGTCTGGCTGACCCTGCCCGGCTCCAAGGACAACCCCTCGGGGCGCGAGGTGCGGGCGCAAAACGGCCTGTGCGAGTACATGCAGCGCCGCACCCTCTACGTGGACAGCGACGGCACCGTGGTCACCTGCTGCGTGCACCCGCAGGCCGGGATCTTCGGCAACCTGCGCCACGAGAAGTACAGCGCCATCTACAAGGGCGCCGAGCGCACGGCCTTCCTGAAGTCGCTCAAGACCGGCCGCGCGGCCATGCCCGTGTGCGGCCGCTGCGAGGAACGCCCCCACAGGAACAAGCTGCAGAAGCTGGCCGACCGCCTGTCCGGCGGCGGCCGCTGAGGCCCCGGAGACCACGCGAGAATGCTTCCCGTCATCGTCACGGAGGGCACGAGCGGCATCCTCGAGCTGCGCGGACTGCGCGGCCGGGAACAGTATTTCCCGGACAACGACCTCGAGGCCGCGCTCGAGCACCTCTTCGCCTTCTACGAGCTGCGCGCCGCGAACGGCAAGAAACTCAGGGACAACTACCGCCACCTGGGCTTCAACTGGCTCTCCTCGCGCGTCAACTTCCTCTTCTGGCGCTGCATGTTCCGCTTCGTGCAGTACGGGCCGCTCCTCGAACGGCTCGCCAGGCGCCGCGAACGGCCCTGGATCACCAACAGGCTGAACTTCGGACGCCTGTGGGACCTCATGCATCCCGGCTTCTCCCCGGCCAAGGGGCGCAGGCAGGCGGCCTTCGCGGCCCGGGTCGAGGAGCACAACCGGGCCGTGTCCGCAGAGCAGAGCGGCGGGGTGCTCTTCTACCGCTACGGCCCCTCGGACTTCCGCACGCGCGAGATGCTCTCGGTCTTCGAGGAGAAGAAGGCCCCCTTCGTCTTCAACTACTCGCCGAGCGCCAAGCTGCTGGACAAGGCGGGCGGGCAGCCGCACCCGGTCTATTTCCTGCACCGCACCATCCCGGGCGAGCCGGTCTTCAAAAATGAATACGACCTTTCGGCCTTTCCGCCGCTGACGCGCGCCTTCTACGCCGCGGCCGTCCGCTCCATCGAGGAGACCATGTCCTCGGGCGTGCGGGAGTTCGAGCGGCACAAGGAGAACCTCGCGCGGCTCAAACCCGACGTCTACTTCGGCATCGACGACGCCAACGAGGTCTACCCCATCCTCTTCGCCTGCAAGGAGCTCGGCATACCGAGCGTGGGCTACCAGCTGGGCATGTACGCCCGCCGCCAGGCCGGATACGTGATCGAGGGCTGGGAGCCGGGCGAGTACCAGTGGTTCGACAACGTCATCGTCTGGGGCCGCTACTGGGAGGAGGTCATCCGCCGCCACAGCCGGGTCTATCCGGAAGGCTTCTTCCTGCAGGGCGCGAACAAGCACAGCTACTCCTACGAGCGGCTCGAGTCGCCCGACTTCTCGCAAAAGAACGTGCTCGTGCCCTACGAGTTCTGGGGCAACACCCGGCTCATCGGCCGCTACATCCAGAAGCTCATGGACCTCGGCTACACGATCTTCTTCAAGTTCAAGCCGGACGAGCGGCCCCTGCGCCAGCTCGACAGCTACTGCCTGCCGCCCGAGTACCGGCAGCGCATCGTGCAGGTCTTCGACATCACGGACGAGCTCATGGCCAGGATCAACATCGTGGCCGGGGCCATGACCACGCTGCTCTTCGACCTGCTGCCCTACGGCAAGGAGACCTGGGTCTTCGAGACGGAGTTCAGGCTCCTCGACGACATGATCGAGGACGGCTTCGCCCGGCGCGTGCGCCTGGAGGAGCTCGACGACATCGTCCCCCCGGAGCGCGCCGACCGGCACATGGACTACGGCCGCCTGTTCAACGACACCCCCCTGGCCGAGGTGCTCGCGCGCCACGTGCTGTCCAGATTCAGCTAGGACTGGAATTCCCCGAGGCGGAGCGGTCAGGAACGCATGGTCTTCACCTCGAGCATCTTCCTCTTCTTCTTCCTGCCACTGGTGCTGGCGGGCAATCTCGTCGCCCCGAAAGGGACGCGCAACGTCTTCCTGCTGCTCGCGAGTCTCGTTTTCTACGCCTGGGGCGAGACCTTCTACGTGCTGGTCATGCTGGCCTCCATCCTGGCCAACTACGGCTTCGGGCTGGCGCTCGAGCGCGCCCGCGGAAGGCGGCGCGGCGTGGTCCTGGCATTGGCCGTTGTCTACAACCTGGTACAGCTCGGCTGGTTCAAGTACGCCGGATTCGTGGCCGGGAACCTGGACGCCCTGCTCGGGGCGCTGGGCCTGCCCGGGCTGCCGCCCCTCTCGGTGCACCTGCCCATCGGCATCTCCTTCTTCACCTTCCAGGCCCTGTCCTACGTCATCGACGTCTACCGGGGCGAGGTCGAGGTGCAACGCTCTCCGGCCAAGATCGCGCTGTACATCACCCTCTTTCCCCAACTCATCGCCGGTCCCATCGTGCGCTACAAGGACGTGGCCGAGCAGATCGAGTCGCGCCGCCTGACCTTCGACGGCTTTGCCGAGGGCGTGCGGCGCTTCGTGCAGGGCATGGGCAAGAAGATGCTCCTGGCCAACTCCATGGGCGCGGTGGCGGACAGCATCATGGCCGTACCGGCGGGCGACCTGCACGCCTCCCTGGCCTGGCTCGGCATCGCCTGCTACGCCCTGCAGATCTACTACGACTTCTCCGGCTACTCGGACATGGCCATCGGGCTCGGCCGCATGCTCGGTTTCGAGTTCTGCGAGAATTTCGACTTCCCCTACGTCGCCTCGTCCATCCGGGAATTCTGGCGGCGCTGGCACATCTCTCTGTCCACGTGGTTCCGCGACTACCTCTACATCCCCCTGGGCGGGAACCGCCTGGGAGCTCTGCGCACGAGCCTCAACCTGTGGACCGTTTTCCTCCTCTGCGGCCTGTGGCACGGGGCGAGTTGGAACTTCGTCATCTGGGGCGGCATCCACGGCCTGTTCCTGTCCCTCGAACGCACGCGCTTCGGCCGCGCCCTCGACCGGCTGCCGCGCATGCTGCGCCACGCCTACACGCTGCTCGTGGTCCTGGTGGCCTGGGTCTTCTTCCGCTTGGAGACGCTTCCCGAGGCCCTGCATTACCTGCGAGTCATGTCCGGCCTTTCCGGCGCCTCGGCCAAGACCTACGCCCTGAGCGCCTACCTGCCGCCGGAGAAAAAGGTCGCCCTGGCCGCCGGCATACTCTTGTGCGCGCCGGTGCTGCGCTGGCTGCAGACCACGCCCCTGCCGCACCCGGTGAGGGCCTCGCTGCGCGGGACAGAGGCCCCGGCCCTGGCCCTCGTCCTGTTGCTGTCCCTGCTGAACGTCGCGACCAGCACGTACAACCCCTTCATCTACTTCAGGTTCTAGGATGCGAAAGCCTTCCGGACAGGGCCTCGGCGGCATCCTCCTGGCGCTACTCTTCCTGGCGGCCGTCTTTCCGCCGCTGATGGGCTTCTTCACGGACCTTCACGCCCATGTCTCGCTGACAGAGAAGCGCGAGCTGGCGCCTTTTCCCGGCATTCCGGCGAGCCCCGGGGCGCTCAGGGCATTCCCCGGCGCCTTCGAGAAGTACTTCGGCGACCGTTTCGGCCTGCGCCAGCCCATGATCAGCCTGCACAACTGGATCGAGATCACGTTCTTCAAGCCGGACAGCTCGACCCGCGTGGTCAAGGGCCGGGACGGCTGGTACTATCTGCACCAGTCCATCGGGTACTGCACGCGGCAAAAGCCCCTGGATCAGGCACAGCTCGCGCAGTGGGCCGAAACCCTCGCGGCCCGGCGAGACTTCCTGGCCGCGCGCGGCGTCACGTACCTCTTCGTGGTCGCGCCGAGCAAGCCGGGCATCTATCCCGAGCACCTGCCGCCGGACGTCCGGCCAGCCGAAGAGAACGCCCTCGACCAGCTCTCGGCATACATTGCCGGTCTCCCCGGCAGGGTACCCCCGCCGCGAGCACCTTTTCCGCCGCCCCCGCCGCCGGATATCCCGTTCCTCGACCTGCGCCCGGAACTGCGCCAGGCCGCGCGGCAGGCACAGGTTTACGAAACCACCGACACCCACTGGAACGACAGGGGCGCGCTCGTGGCCGCCCTGCGCATCGCCGATGCCCTGCGCGAGCGCGGCGTCTTCCTGCCGCCGCCTCCTCCCTTCCGCGAGACCGTGCAGGAGCGCAACGGCGGCGATCTGGCCCAGATGCTCGGGCTGCAGTACGTGCTGCGCGGAACAGCGCCGCTGGTAGAGCCCGTGATCCCCGGTGCGGTCAAGCGCATCGTGCCCGACTACATGAGCCGCGCCTGGAGCTATTACCCCCCTACGGTCTGGGAGAAGAGGGGCCTGCCGGGCCACCTGGTCATGATCGGCGACTCCTTCACCATGAGCACCGCCTGCTCCTCGTTTCTGGCCGAGTTCTTCGGCCGCAGCGTGGCCGTCCACCGGGACCTGCTGCCGCCTGACGCCGAGGGCCTCGAGCGGATCGTGCAGGCAGAACACCCGGACGTCGTGGTCGAGGAGATCGTGGAGCGCAACCTCGTGCAGCCCGTATCCGCCACGCAAGGACTTCTCGCCCGCCGCTAGCCTCAAAAAGGCGTCCCCGCCTTTTCCGAGGTCCAGCCTATCCCCCCTTCCGGGGTCCGAAAAAATCATTGTGGCTCGCGCCCGGGGAGCCTCTATTCTTTCTCCTCTTGCCGGACCTTTGTGCAGTTTTGCGCCGCTCGATGTGCAGATGTCCGTGCAGATGTCTGTGCATATACGTGCAACGAATTGCACATGGCTCTCGTATCGAATTTCCAATTAATTGACATCATAGAATATTTCTGTTTGGTACGAGTCCTGCTTTCCACGATGCAGACTTTTTCGGGAGGGAATATGTCCGCGCGCGCCGACCAGATGGAACGCCCCTCCGCCAGGGAAAACCCGGCATCCCCCGGTCTGCCGTCGATGCGTCCGGGAGCAAAATCCCGCTGGCACAAATAGCCGAACTTCTGTTACCTGTTGAGGAAAAACCTCCGAGAATGACCGTGCGAATCCGTTGGAAGCTGCTGCTCCTCCTGCTGACCATCTCCCTGCTGCCCGCACTGGCGATCGGGCTCTCCGGCCTTTCGACCATGCGCCACATGGGCGCGGACGTGAGCCGACGCACGCGCGAGACGCTCTCCCTGCAGGCGCGGGCCAACCTGCGCCGCCTCATCGAGGACCACGCCCTGGTCCTGCACCGCGAGTTCGACCTGCTGCAGGCAGTGCTCGGCGCGCAGGCCCGCGACGTGGAGGACCTCCTCTCCCACCCCCCGCAGAGCGCGGCGCTCTATGTGCGCACCGTGTCCGAAGGCGGCATGGGCCAGGGCATGGGAGGCCGGGGAATGGGCGGCCGAGGAATGGGCGGCATGATGCGCGGCATGATGAACGGCATGGACCAGGACATGCGGCACATGATGGGCGGCACGACGCAGGACGGCACGGAGCAGCCCGGCCCTGGCGAAACCGGGAAGGCGGCGGTCCCGCAGGACGAAGGCCGCGATTCGGACTCCGATTCCGGCCGGATGGGCATCTTCTCGCCCGGCGCCGTGGCCGCGGGCGAGGGGCAGAGGTCAGCGGACATCCGCGCCCTCTCGCACATGGCCCCGCTGCACGCCCGGGCCCGCGACCTCCTGGGCGACCTGGCCCTGCGCCAGTTCACGGCCCTGGACGACGGGGTCTTCGCCTTCTATCCGGCCAGGGAGAGCCTGCCCGCGGGCAGCGTGCCCATGATGTACGATCCCCGCCGCATGCCCTGGTACTCCAAACCCCTCGAGACGGGCGGCATGACCTGGTCCCTGCCCTACGAGGACCCCTTCACGGGCGAGCCGGTGATCACCGTGAGCACGCCCGTGCGCCTGGACGGGCGCCCCGTGGGCGTGACCGCCATCTGCGTTCCCCTGGCCTTCCTGCTGCACCAGAACCCCCAGCACCTGCTCTTTTCCGGCCTGCACACCTGGATCGTACGCCCGGCCGACGACGCCGACGGCAACCGGGGGCTTCGCCTGGTCGCGGCCGACGTCTCCGGCGCCGACGCGCAGGCCGGAGCGAGGACCGAGCTCGAAGCCGCGCCCCCCTCTCCCGGAAACATGCGGCCCCGGGGCCAGGGCCTGGGCGCCGGAGCCGCGGGCCGGCGCGGCGGCCCTTTCCTCCACCGCTGGCGCCTGCCGCGGGCGCCCGAGTGGTTCAGGCTGAAGGACCCCGCCGTGCTCGAGGCCATGATCGCGGACATCGACGCGGGCAATTCCGGGGACAGGCTGGTGGACCTGGCAGGCAACCCGTCCGCCCCGGGCGCCTCCCAAAGTTCCGGCACCTCGCTCCTGGCCTACGCCCCGATCTTCCACGGCGGCACCGCGCTGGTCATCGCCGTGCCGGAGCAGGAGGTCGTGGCCCAGGCCACCGCAACCGGAGAATACATCACGGCCCAGGCCCGGAAGCACGAGCACACCGTGATCTTCGACCTCGCGGCCGTGCTGGCCGTCTGCCTGGGCGTGGCCCTGCTCGTCTCGCGGCGCATCACGCGCGTGGTGGCAAGCCTGGCCGGGGCCGTGTCCCGGGTCGCCAAGGGCGACTTCGCGGCCCGCGCACCGGTCATCGCCCACGACGAACTGGGCGACCTGGCCCAGACCTTCAACTCCCTGGTCCCGGCACTGGAGGACCAGGTGCGCATGAAGGAGACCCTGCGCCTGGCCCAGGGCATCCAGTCGCGGCTGCAGCCGCACAGCCTCCCCGCCGTCCCCGGCTTCGACGTGGCGGGCGGCAGCGACTCCTGCGACGAGACCGGCGGCGACTACTACGATTTCATCGGCCTGGCCGACGGCCGCCTGGTCGCGGCCGTGGGCGACGTCTCGGGCCACGGCCTGCCCGCGGCCCTGCTCATGGCCTCCATCCGCGGCTTCCTGCGCGGCCGCTCGGTCGAGCAGGGATCGCTCAGCGCGGTGGCCGGGGACGTGAACCGCCTCGTGCTCGCGGACACTTACGAGACCGGCGACTTCATGACCCTCTTCCTGCTCTCCCTGGATCCGGCGACCGGCGGGCTGGCCTGGCTGCGCGCGGGCCACGACCCGGCCTTCCTCTATGCCCCCGGCCACCCCCGGGCGGAGGCGGGCGGCGTGCTCGAACTCGCGGGCAGCGGCGGCACCGCCCTCGGCGTGGATCCGGAAGCGGTCTACCCGGAGAACGCCGGCGTGGCCCTGGCCCCGGGGCAGGTGGTGCTCCTGGCCACGGACGGCGTGTGGGAGGCCACGGACGGCGAGGGGCGGCAGTACGGCAAGGACAGGCTCAAGAGGCTGCTGGCCGGGGCCGCGACCGCCTCGGCCGAGGAGATCAGGCGGCTCGTGGTCGAGGACGTGCGCCGCTTCTCGGGCTGCGGCAAGCAGCAGGACGACGTGACCGTGGTGGTCATCAAGGCGCTTCAGGACACGGCGGCCATGGAAGACACGGCCATGGAGGAGACGAAATGACTCGCGGCACATCCTTTTTCCTGGCCATCGCGGCCGCACTCCTTCTTCCGCTGGCGGCCTTCGCCCAGGCGGCGCCCCAGGCTCCGGCCGCAGGGCCGATGGACCACGGCGGCACGCCCGGCGCCGCGCAGGCGCCCGCCCCGGAGGTCGGGAGATGGGCGCCGCCCGCGCTGCGCGAGCTCATCGAGGAGGCCTGGCAGGACAACCAGGACCTGGCCTCGACCAGGGAGCAGGCCGAGAGCCTGCGCGCCAAGGCGCCCTACGCCGGATCGCTCGCCGATCCGCGCGTCGGACTGGCCATGCTGAACGTGCCCGTGGACACCTTCAAGACCAACCAGGAGGCCATGACCCAGAAGCAGGTCTCGCTCTCGCAGAGCCTGCCCTGGTTCGGCACCCTCAGCCTCCGCGAGAAGGCGGCCGTGCTCCAGGCGGTCAAGCAGCGGCAGGTCTACGAGGCCCAGCGCCTCGCCCTGGCCGCCCAGGTCGCCCAGGCCTGGTTCGACCTCGGCTTCGTGGAGCAGAGCCTGGCCACCAACGCCCGCCTGACCGCCCTGGTGGACCAGATGATGCGCGTGGCCGAGTCGCGCTACGCCACGAGCGGCGGTCTGCAGCAGGACATCCTGCAGGCCCAGGTGGAGGCCACCAGGCTCCTGGACGAGAAGACGAGCCTCGAGCGGCGCCGCCGCACCCTGGCCGACCGCATCAACGAGCTCCTGAACCGCGACCACTTCGTGGAGGTCACGGGGCCGGGCGACCTGTCCCTGCCCGCCGGACGCCTGGAGGCGGACGAGCTCACGCGGCGCGCCGTGGCGGGGAACCCCGCCCTGGCCGCGCGCCGCGTGGAGGAGGAACGCTCCAAGGTCCTCGTGGAGCTGGCCCAGAAGGACTACTACCCGGACATGAACGTCAACGTGGCCTACGGCTTCCGCGAGAGCGACCCGAACACCGGCCTGGACCGGCCGGACTTCCTCTCCGCCGGGGTCAGCTTCTCCGTGCCGCTGTGGGCCGGAACCCGCCAGGACAGCCAGCTCGACTCCGCCAAGAAGGCGCAGTCCGCGGCCTCGCGCTCCGTGGCCGGGCTCGAGGAGGCGCTGCCGCACAAGGTGGACGCCCTGGTGGACGAAATCACCCGCACCCGGGACAACTACCGCCTCTTCAAGAGCGCCCTGCTGGCCCAGACCTCGCAGTGGGCCGAGGCCTCGCTCGCGGCCTACCAGACCGGCAAGGTGGAGTTCAGCACCATGATCGCGGCCCAGACCCGGCTTCTGACCTCCGAGCTGCAGGTCAAGCGCTACCTTTTCGACGTCTACGCCAAGATGGCGGCCCTGGAAGAGGTCGTGGGCGGCCCCCTCGATTCCGCGGCGGCCCAGGCAGCGCCCCAGGCAGCGCCCGCCCCGGCCCGGAACCAGTGATCCTTACGCGCCCAGGAGACAGCCAATGAAACGCATCGCACTCGCCACCGCAGCCCTCTTCGCCACCTTCCTCGCGGCCTCCTGGACGCCCGCGCCCGTTCCCGCCCCCTCCGCCGGGCTTCTCTCGGCCCTCCCGGGCCCGGCCGACGCGGCCGCGGCCGAGGGGCCCAAGGCCGGGGAGATCGACCCCAAGACCGGCAAGCGCATCAAGTACTGGGTCGCGCCCATGGACCCCACGTACATCCGGAACGAGCCCGGCAAGTCGCCCATGGGCATGGACCTCGTGCCCGTCTACCAGGACGAGGGCGGGGAGAAGGAGCCGAGCTCCACCATCCGCATCGACCCCGTGACCCTGCAGAACATGGGCGTGCGCACCCAGACCGTGGAGGAGAAGCCGCTTTCGCGCTCCATCCGCGCCATGGGCACGCTCGGCTACGACCAGTCGCAGAGCGCCGTGGTGACCACCAAGTTCAACGGCTGGATCGAGCGCATCTACGTGGACTACGTGGGCCAGCAGGTGAAGAAGGGCCAGCCGCTCTTCGACATCTACAGTCCGGACCTGGTCACGGCCCAGGAGGAGTACAGGCTCGCCCTGCGCCAGAACGCCGAGCTCGCGAACAGCGAATTTTCGAGCGTGCGCGAGGAGGCCAAGCGGCTGCTCGAGGCCTCGCGCACCAAGCTGCGCTACTGGGACCTCTCCCCGGCGCAGATCCGGCGCATCGAGAACGGCGGGGCGGTGAGCAAGACGATCACGGTCTACTCGCCGGTCAGCGGCGTGGTCACGGCCAAGAACGCCGTGCTCGGCAGCTACGTCAAGATGGGCGACAAGCAGTACGAGATCGGCGACCTCTCCACCATCTGGGTGGACGCCGAGGTCTACTCCTACGAGCTGCCCTTCGTGCACCAGGGCATGCCCGCCGAGATGGAGCTCGACTACATCCCGGGCAAGCGTTTCAAGGGCACGGTGCGCTACATCTATCCCTTTCTTTCGGCCCAGACGCGCACGGCCAGGCTCAGGCTCGAGTTCCCGAACCCGGGCATCGAGCTCAAGCCCCAGATGTACGCCACGGTCTACCTGAGCTCGAAGATCGCGGACAAGACCGTGGTCATCCCGCAGCAGGCGATCATCGACACGGGCGTGCGCAAGGTGGTCTTCGTGGCCCTGGGCAAGGGCCGCTTCGAGCCGCGCCAGATCGTCACCGGCCCGGTGGGCCAGGACGGCCAGGTCCAGGTGCTGAAGGGCCTGAAGGCGGGCGAGCAGCTCGTGGTCTCGGCCCAGTTCATGCTCGACTCCGAATCCAACCTGCGCGCGACCATCGAGAAGATGATGGAGGCGAAAAGCCCCAAGGCCTCGGGCCAGGCCGCGCCCGCGGGCGGTACCTCGGGCGGTACCTCTGGCGAGACCTCGGGCAGTGACCTCGACATGTCGGGCATGACCATGGATTCCGGCGGTTCCGGCAATTCCGGGACGTCCGCCGCCAAGCCCAAGGGCGACGACCTGGACATGTCCGGCATGACCATGGGCTCGCCCGCCCCCAAGGGGTCCGCGACCCCGGCGCCCAAGACCTCCCCGGACAAGAAGTAGGGGCCGCTCATGATCGCCAAAATCATCGAGCTGTCCCTGAAGAACAAGTTCCTGGTCCTGCTGGCCACGCTCTTCATCGTGGCCGCGGGCTACTGGGCCATGCGCTCCATGCCCCTGGACGCCATCCCGGACCTCTCGGACGTGCAGGTCATCGTGCTCACCGACTACCCGGGCCAGGCGCCGCAGGTGGTCGAGGACCAGGTCACCTATCCCCTGACCACGGCCATGCTCTCCGTGCCCTACGCCAAGGTCGTGCGCGGCTACTCCTTCTTCGGCGTCTCCTTCGTCTACGTCATCTTCGAGGACGGCACGGACCTCTACTGGGCGCGCAGCCGCGTCATGGAGGCCCTGAACTACGTCTCGGGCAAGCTGCCCGCGGGCGTCGCGCCCCAGATAGGCCCGGACGCCACGGGCGTGGGCTGGGTCTACGAGTACCTGCTGAAGTCCGACAACCACGACCTGGCGCAGCTGCGCTCCATCCAGGACTGGTTCCTGCGCTACGAGCTGACGAGCGTGCCGGGCGTGGCCGAGGTGGCCTCGGTGGGCGGCTTCGTCAAGCAGTACCAGGTCATCGTCGACCCCAACAAGCTCGAGGCCTACAACCTCTCCATCGACCGCGTGAAGATGGCCATCAAGCGCTCGAACAACGACGTGGGCGGCAGGGTCATCGAGATGGGCGAGACCGAGTTCATGGTCCGGGGCCAGGGCTACCTGAAGGGCGTCCCTGACATCGAGAACATCCCGCTCGGCACGGACAGGCAGACCGGCGTGCCCATCCTCATGCGCAACGTGGCCGAGGTGAAGATCGGCCCCGAGCTCAGACGCGGCCTGCTGGACGAGAACGGGCAGGGCGAGGTCGTGGGCGGCGTGGTCATCATGCGCTACGGCGAGAACGCCCTGACCACCATCGCGGGCGTCAAGAAGCGCCTGAAGGAGCTCGAGTCCGGCCTTCCCAAGGGCGTGCACATCGTGCCCGCCTACGACCGCTCGGGCCTCATCCTGCGCGCCGTGCACACGCTCACGCGCACGCTCATCGAGGAAAGCATCATCGTGGCGATCGTCTGCATGGTCTTCCTCTTCCACATGCGAAGCGCGCTCGTGGGCATCATCACCCTGCCCATCGGCGTGCTCGTGAGCTTCCTGCTCATGCGCATCCAGGGGCTGAACGCCAACATCATGAGCCTGGGCGGCATCGCCATCGCCATCGGCGCCATGGTGGACGGGGCCATCGTCATGATCGAAAACGTGCACAAGCACATCGAGCACGACGACGGCACCACGAGCCGCTGGCGGCTGGTCTACGAGTCGTCCAAGGAGGTCGGCCCCTCCCTCTTCTTCTCGCTGCTCATCATCGCGGTCAGCTTCCTGCCCGTCTTCACCCTGGAGGCGCAGGAGGGCCGCCTCTTCAAGCCCCTGGCCTTCACCAAGACCTACGCCATGATGGGCGCGGCCGTGCTGGCCATCACCGTGGTGCCCATCCTCATGGGCTACCTGATCCGCGGCAAGATCGTGCCCGAGACCAGGAACCCGGTGAACCGCTTCCTGATCTGGATCTACCAGCCCGTCATCCGCCTGGTGCTCAAGGCCAAGTGGCTGATCATCCTGCTCGCCGCGGCCTGCCTGGCGCTGACCTACATCCCCTGGAGGAACATCGGCTCCGAGTTCATGCCGCCGCTGAACGAGGGCGACCTGCTCTACATGCCCACGACCCTTCCCGGCATCTCCATCGCCAAGGCCAAGGAGCTCCTGCAGCAGACCGACCGCATCATCGCCACCTTCCCGGAGGTGGAGCGGGTCACGGGCAAGGCGGGCCGCGCCGAGACGGCGACGGACCCGGCGCCGCTGTCCATGTTCGAGACCACGATCATGCTCAAGCCCCAGGACCAGTGGCCCGCGGGCATGACCACCGAGAAGCTCGTGGAGCAGATGGACAAGGCCATCCAGATCCCGGGGCTCACCAACGCCTGGACCATGCCCATCAAGACGCGCATCGACATGCTCTCCACGGGCATCAAGACGCCCGTGGGCATCAAGATCAAGGGCGACGACCTGCAGACCCTCTCGGACATCGGCCAGAAGATCGAGGCCGTGCTGCGCGAGGTGCCGGGCACGGCCAGCGCCTACGCAGAGCGCACCACGGGCGGCAACTACCTGGACATCAAGGTCAGGCGGGGAGAGGCCGCGCGCTACGGGCTCTCCGTGGGCGACGTGGAGGACGTCATCAGCAGCGCCGTGGGCGGCATGAACGTGACCTACACGGTCGAGGGGCAGGAGCGCTATCCGGTCAACCTGCGCTACCCCTCCGAGCTGCGCGATACCCCGGAGAAGCTGCGCCGTGTCCTGGTGCCCCTGCCCGGCGGCGGCCACGTGCCCCTGGAAGAGGTGGCCGACATCCGCGTGACAAAGGGCCCGCCGGTCATCAAGAGCGAGAACGCGCGCAAGAACGCCTGGATCTTCGTGGACATCGGAGGCGTGGACATCGGCACCTACGTCAAGCGCGCCCAGCAGGCCGTGGCCGCCAAGGTCAAGCTGCCCCCGGGCTACAGCCTGGTCTGGAGCGGCCAGTACGAATACATGATCCGGGCCCAGCAGCGCCTGGCCGTGGTCGTGCCCATGACGCTCATCATCATCTTCGTGCTGCTCTATCTGAACTTCAAGAACGTCGGCGAGAGCCTGATCATCATGCTCTCCGTGCCCTTCGCCCTCACCGGCGGGCTGTGGCTCATGTATCTCCTGCACTTCAACATGAGCGTGGCCGTGGCCGTGGGCTTCATCGCCCTGGCGGGCGTGGCGGCGGAGACGGGCGTGGTCATGCTCATCTACCTGGACATCTCCTACAAGGCGTTCAAGGAGCGCTACGGCGCGGAGTTCAACCGCCGCCACCTGGCCGAGGCCATCGAGGAGGGCGCGGCGCTGCGCGTGCGGCCCAAGATGATGACCGTGACCGCGATCATGGCGGGCCTCGCGCCCATCATGTGGAACCACGGCACGGGCTCGGAGATCATGCAGCGCATCGCCGCGCCCATGATCGGCGGCATGATCAGCGCCACGATCATGACCCTCGTCGTGGTCCCGGCCATCTACGGCATCTGGAAGGGCTGGCGCCTGCCCAAGTAGGCGGCGCCTCACCGATATCTGAGCACCCCAAGGAGGACATCATGAACAGCATCATCACCCGCACCACCGGGCGCACCACCCGCCTCACCGCTTCCGGCACCGCCCGGCGCCTCGCCGCGGCCGCGACCCTCGCGCTGGCGCTCGCGCTGGCCGTGTGCACCGGCGCCTTCGCCATGCAGGGCATGGAGGGCCAGGGCTCCCAGCAGCAGGGCATGGACATGGGCAAGGGCCAGGACATGGGCGGCATGGACATGAAGGGCGGCGACACCATGGGCACCTTCACCCACACCGCCGAGGCCGACGGCTACAAGGCCGAGTTCCAGATCATGAGCCTGGCCTCCATGCACATGAAGGCCGAGGACGGCAAGACCCACCACGTCATGGTCAAGTTCTTCAAGCCGGACGGCACCCAGCTCACCAAGGTGGAGGCCAAGATCAAGGTCGTCGCGCCCTCGGGCAAGGACCAGGTCGAGACGCTGAAGGACTACTCCGGCACCTACGCCGCGGCCTTCGACCTCTCCGCCAAGGGCAAGTACGGCATCATCTGCCTGTTCAAGGCCGACGGCGGCAAGCACATGGTCAAGTTCTGGTATCCCGAGCAGTAGCCGGAGCGCGAAACGGAGCGCTTCATGAAAAAGGGCGGGAGGCCATCGGCCTCCCGCCCTTTTTCGCGCCGTCTGCGGGCCGCCCGCCCCTCCTCCGCCTTCTCGGGGAAGGCGGGAGGAAAACGGCTATATCTTGCCCAGCAGGATCAGGATCAGAAGCACGACGAGGATCGTGCCCAGGATGCCGCTCGGCCCATAGCCCCACCTCCGGCTGTACGGCCAGGCGGGGACCACTCCGAGAAGCATGAGAATGAGAATGATCAGCAAAATTGTGCCTACCGACATTGTCCATACTCCTGGTTCAGATGTTGCTTGCCCCGGGAAATGCATCCCGGACTGTCCATGCCAGATGCGCCGACTGCGCCGTGCCGCAGGCAGACTGCACATTCACGGGACGGCTTCGTGGACATGTCGAGACTCTTTACAGCATGCGGAGCAGGGGGTGGCCGTCGCATCACGATCGGCACGGAAAGAGGAAAAACGCATACATGCCGACCATCGGATATTCCTCGAATTCATAACACGACTTTGTTCTTCATAACAATGCAAAACGAATTTTTCCGGATACTTTCCCCTCTCCCTGCCTGTGCAGTGCGGCTATGGGCCGCGCAGACACCGGCCGAATTTCGTGCCGCGGAGGCGACCCGGGATCACGGAAGGAGAAAGATGGGGAGGAGGACGGAGGCGGAAGCGGCTCAGGCCCAGAGCATGCGCAGCAGGTACCAGGGCATGCGCCGCTTCAGATAGCGATTGAACTCGCGGTAGGTGCAGCGCCCGGCCAGGATGTCCACGTAGCGCAGCACGGTCTTTTTGTCCGAGAGCATGGCCTTGTACAGGTGGCGGGGGGCGTGTTCCAGGGCGCGCACGAGGCGCAGGGCGTGGCGCAGCTCCTCGTGCAGCGGGCGGGTCAGCTGCTCGAAGAGCGGCCCGGCCGCGAGGGGATCGCCCGCGGCGAGGGCCTCTGCCACCGCCTTCGCCGCCATCTGGCCCGTGCGGATGGCGTGGGAGATGCCCTCGCCGAGCAGCGGGTCGGCGAAGCCGCCCGCGTCCCCCGCGAGCAGGGCCCGGCCCCGGTAGACGGGCCGGTCCACCCC
Source organism: Desulfovibrio sp. X2 (assembly GCF_000422205.1). Taxonomy (NCBI): domain Bacteria; kingdom Pseudomonadati; phylum Thermodesulfobacteriota; class Desulfovibrionia; order Desulfovibrionales; family Desulfovibrionaceae; genus Desulfovibrio; species Desulfovibrio sp. X2. Next base: position 21,625 of record NZ_ATHV01000044.1, on the reverse strand, counting down.
GCCCATGGGGATCTTGTGGCCCTGCAGGCGCACGGGCCTCTCCACGCCGTGGGCGCGCAGAAGCTCCATGAGATGGGCCACGGCCTTGCGGCGCTCGGTGCCCAGCTCGCCCATGCCCACGGAGGAGTCCGTGCGCCTGGGGAAGACCCAGCCGTAGCTCACGCGGCAGATGCCGAAATGAAGCACCAGGGGCTTGCCGGAGACAGCGGCGCCGGGCGCGGAGTCCGGAGCGTTGGGCACGTCGGCGCAGACGCAGTAGTTGTACTCGTGCGGCGAGTCCGGGGGACGCACGGCGTGCTTGAGGCGGCCGGACGCCCCCTCGCACACGAGCAGCAGGCGCGCCCGCGCCTCGCCCGCCGAGGTCCGGAGCCTGACCCCCTCCCCGTCCTCGGCGAAGCCGAGCACCTTCACGCCCTCGCGCACCTCGGCCCCGGCCTCGCGCGCCTTGTCCACCAGCAGGGCGTCGAAACGCTCCCGCGTGACCAGCACGCCCGTGCGCCACGGCGGCGCGGCCAGGGTGCGGCGGGCGTCGATGCACAAAAGCCCGCCGTGGTAGTCGCGCTCGATCAGGTCGTCGGGCAGGGGGAAGTCCAGGGCCTTGACGGCGTGCTCGGAGAGGGCGCCGCCGCAGGGCTTGGGCCTCGGGAAGCGGTCCTTGTCGAAGAGCAGCACGGAGAGCCCGGCACGGGCAGCGGCCCGCGCCGCAGAGGCTCCGGCGGGTCCGGCACCTGCTATGGCGAGATCGTGCATGCGTTTTACTAGCGTCAAGCCGTCCGTTTTTCCAGCCTTGACTTGCGCGGCGTTTGGCCCCATCCGAAGGTGCCATGAACGTGGACTGCCCCGACTCCCGGCTGCATGCCCTGATCCTCGACTTCGACGGCACCCTGGCCGAGCTGTGCCTGGACTTTGACGAGATGAAGCGCCGCCTGGGCGCCCTGGCCGAGTCCTACCTCGACGCCGCGCCCGCGCCCGGCGCCAGGCCCGCGCTCGAATGGCTCGACGAGCTGACCGGACGCATCGCCGAGGCCGAGGGCCGCGACACCGCGCTCGAGTTCAACTCCCGCGCCCGCTTCCTGATCATGGACATGGAGCTGGCCGCGGCCAGGCAGGGCCGCCTCTTCCCCTTCACCCGGCCCGCCCTCGCCGAGCTGCGCGCGGCAGGGCTCGGGCTCGCGGTCATCACCCGCAACTGCTCGCCCGCGGTGAACATCGTCTTCCCGGACATCCGCGACTTCGTGGACGTCTTCCTGGCGCGCGAGGACGTGGCCCGGACCAAGCCGGACCCCCTCCACGCCCGCACGGCCCTGGCGGCCCTCGACGTCGCGCCCGGCTGCGCCCTCATGGTCGGCGACCACCCCCTGGACATGGCCACGGCCCACGCCGCTGGCATGCACGCCGCTGGCGTGGCCTCCGGCCGGGTGGACGAGGCCGGGCTCCTGGCCGCGGGCGCCGACCTGACCGCCCCGGACCTGCCCGGACTGCTCGCGCTGCTGCGCTGCCGCAACCTCTTCTAGCCCTTTCGCGGCACCCCTTCGCCCGCATCCCTTCATCGCACCTTCCGGTCCCGCGTCCCTTGCCCCGCCCGCCACCCGCGCGGCGTTGATTTGTGCCGCGCGTCGTGTAGGATGCCAAAAGGCCCAATCACCCTTTGGAGGAATCATGTCACACGGCTTCACGCTGCTTCGCGAGGAAAACGTTCCCGAGATCCAGTCCACCGCGCGCATCTACCGCCACGACGCCACCGGCGCCCGCCTGCTCTCCGTGATCGCCCCGGACGAGAACAAGGTCTTCGGCATCGCCTTCCGCACCCCGCCCAGGGACTCCACGGGCGTGGCCCACATCCTGGAGCACTCCGTGCTCTGCGGCTCGCGCAAGTACCCGGTCAAGGAACCCTTCGTGGAACTGCTCAAGGGCTCGCTGCAGACCTTCCTGAACGCCTTCACCTACCCGGACAAGACCTGCTACCCCGTGGCCAGCGCCAACCTGCAGGACTTCTACAACCTCGTCGACGTCTACCTCGACGCGGTCTTCTACCCCCGCATCACCGAGCACATCTTCAAGCAGGAGGGCTGGCACTACGAGCTCGACGCTCCCGAGGGCCCCCTCTCCTACAAGGGCGTGGTCTTCAACGAGATGAAAGGCGCCTACTCCTCGCCCGACTCGGTCCTGGCCGAGCTCTCGCAGCAGTCCATCTTCCCGGACACCACCTACGGCCTGGACTCCGGCGGCGACCCCGAGCGCATCCCGGACCTGACCTTCGCGCAGTTCACGGACTTCCACCGCACCTACTACCATCCGGCCAACGCCTGGATGTACTTCTACGGCGACGACGACCCCGAGGAGCGCCTGCGCCTCCTCGCCGCCTACCTCGACGAGTACGGCCCCCTGGAGGTCGATTCCGAGGTCAGGCCCCAGCCGCGCCTCCCCGAGCCCCGGCGCATCGAGCGCGGCTACGCCGCGGCCGAGGACGGCGGCAAGGCCATGGCCACCCTCAACTGGCTCCTGCCCGAGACCGTGGAGACCGAGGCCAACCTGGCCTTGCGCGTGCTCGAGGAGATCCTCCTCGGCATGCCCTCCTCGCCGCTGCGCAAGGCGCTGCTCGACTCGGGCCTGGGCGAGGACGTGACCGGCGGGCTGGAGACCGAGCTGCGCCACATGTACTTCTCCGTGGGGCTCAAGGGCCTCGATCCCGTGACCGCGTCCGAGTCCCAGGCGCGCATGGAGGAGATCGTCGCCCGCGTGCTCTCCGGCCTCGCGGACACCGGCATCCCCAGCGACCTCCTCGAGGCAGCCCTGAACACCGTGGAGTTCGCCTTCCGCGAGAACAACACCGGCCGCTTCCCGCGCGGCCTGGCGCTGTGGCTCAGAAGCCTCTCCACCGGCCTTTACGGCGGCGATCCCCTGGCCCTCATCTCCTTCGAGGCCCCGCTGGCCGCGCTCAAGATGCGCCTGGCCTCGGGCGAGAAGGTCTTCGAGAACATGCTGCGCGAGCACTTCCTGGACAACCCCCACCGCTCCGGCGTGCTGCTCACGCCCGACCCCGAGCTCCTCGCCCTGCGCGAGCGCATCGAGGGCGAACGGCTGCGCGCCGTGCTGGACGCCATGGACGACGCCGCCCGCGCCCGCACCATGGCCGAGGCCAAGGCGCTGCAGGAGGAGCAGGCCGCGGCCGACTCGCCCGAAGCCCTGGCCTCCATCCCCATGCTCGGCCGCGACGACCTGCCGCGCGAGAACCGCCGCATCCCCGGCGACCTCTCCGTGTACCGCGGCGCGCGCCTGCTCGCGCACGACCTGCCCACCACGGGCATCGCCTACCTCGACGTCGGCTTCTCCATGGCCTCCCTGCCGCGCGAGCACCTCCCCCTCGTGCCCCTCTTCGGCCGCGCGCTGCTCGAGATGGGCACCGCCAAGGACGACTTCACGAGCCTCACGCGGCGCATCGCCCGCGTCACCGGCGGCATGGGCGCCCTGCCCCTGACCGCCACCGTGCGCGGCGAGGAGAAGACCGCCTCCTGGCTCTTCATGCGCGGCAAGGCCACGGCCGAAAAGGCCGCCGAAATGGCCGAACTCTTCCACGACGTGCTGCTCACCGCGCGCTTCGACGACCCCGAGCGCTTCAGGCAGATGCTCCTCGAGGAAAAAGCCCGCACCGAACAGCGCATGGTGCCCGCCGGACACGGCTTCGTCTCCTCGCGCCTGGCCGCGCGCTTCACCACCGCCGGGCTGGTCTCGGAGATGATGGGCGGCGTGGACTACCTCTTCACCCTGCGCCGCCTGCTCGATGCCCTGGAGACCCAGTGGCCCCAGACCCTGGAGACCCTCGAGTCCATCCGCAGGACGCTCCTCACCCAGGGCGCGCGCATGATCAACCTGACCGCGGACGAGACCGCGCGCAGCGCCCTCGAACCCGGCCTCAACGCCCTCATCGACGCCCTGCCCCAGGCCAGGACCAAGGAGCTCGCCTGGAAGCCCAAGCCCTTCCCCGCGGCCGAAGGGCTGACCATCCCCGCCCAGGTCAACTACGTGGGCAAGGGCGTGAACCTGAAGAGCCTCGGCATCGAGCCCGGCCGCGCCGCACCGGCGGTCTCCCGCTGGCTGCGCGCCGCCTACCTCTGGGACCGCGTGCGCGTGCAGGGCGGCGCCTACGGCGCCTTCTGCTCCTACGACGAGGTCTCCGGAAACCTGTTCATGGTCTCCTACCGCGACCCGAACCTCAAAAAGACCCTCGCCACCTACGACGCCACCGCCGCCTACCTCGAAAAGCTCGAACTCTCCCAGGCCGAGCTCGACAAGGCCGTGGTCGGCGCCATCGGCGACATCGACTCCTACCAGCTGCCCGACGCCAAGGGCTTCACCTCGCTGGCGCGCCTGCTCACCGGCCGCACCGAGGAAGAGCTCCAGGAACGCCGTGAGGCCATCCTGGGCAGCACCATCAAGGACTTCCGCGACTTCGCACAGGCCGCCGCGGCGCTGCGCGACCACGGCCAGACCGTGGTCATGGGCCCCGAAGACGGCATGAAGGCCGCCGACCTCGGCCTGAAGCTGACGCGCGTCCTGTAGCTGGGAGAGGAATGCCTCCGGCGGCCAGGGAGGGGGCTGCGCGCCCCCTCCCTGGACCCTCCCTGCGCCAGGCTGAGCCTGGCCCCCTTCCGCGACAGACCTTCGGATCATTCGGCGAGACGCCGCCTGGGCGTGACCGGCCGCGAAAACGAATCGGGCGGGATTTCGTCTTCGCGCCAAGGCGCGCGAAGACGAAACCCCGCCCGAAGTTGCCGTCGGGGAGGACTCCCCGAACCCCTCGCCCACGACCGAAACGTTTCCCGGGAACTTCTTTCCTCTCCTTTGCCGAGCGCCTTCAGGGGCGCTCGCTGTTCTCGCCACGGGCAAAGGAGATGGCGCGGTCCGGATTTTTCCTCTCCCGCCTTCTTCGGCGGGAGAGGAAAAATCCGGACCGATCTTCACCGCATCCAGTGGCGCACGACGCCCCCACGCCCAGGCGAACCAGGGTTCATGGGCCGACGTTGGGCATGCGAAGGCGGGTCGAGGGGGTGACCCCCTCGCGGGGGATGGTCCAGGAAGGGGCGAGGAGCCCCTTCCTGGCCGCCGGAGGCAATTCTTCCCTCCGGGCCTCGATCAGACCCGCCTGCACTGCTCCATGAAGGTTTCCAGGGCCAGGGCCGAGGCGGGCTGGGGGGTGCCGTCGAAGGGCAGGGTGATGGCGGGGACGCCGTGTTCCTCGGAGACGCGACGGAGCATGGCCTGGGCCACGGTGCCGGGCATGCAGCCGAAGGGGATGGCGTTGACGATGCCGCGCGCGCCTCGTTTGATCATGTCCACGGACTTGCCCACGGTGAGCACGGCCTCGCCCTCGAAGGTGTCGCGCAGGTAGGGCGCGGCGAATTCGAGCACGCGTTCGGTGTCCGGTTCGGGCACGGTGGGCAGGTGGGGGGCGGCGGCGTGCTCCTGGGCGTGGGCGATGCGGGCCTGGGTGCGCTGTTCGAGCCAGAGCTTGAGGAGTCCGCGCAGGTCGCGGTCGAGCTTGGCCCGGCGGCGGGCGATGAAGCCGACGTAGAGGATCCATTCGTCCATGGGCGCGAGCCAGGCGCGGCCTCCCAGGGCCTCGATGCGGCGGACGAGGTCCTCGTTGGAGAAGCGGGAGGAGCGCACGAAGATCTCGCCGACCACGCCGACCAGGGGCCTTGGGGAGTCGTCGCGGGGCAGGGCCTGGAAGGCCTCGGCCGCCTCGCGGGCGAGGACGGGCAGGTCGCAGCCGCCGTTGGACAGGCCGTGTTCCAGGCGGGCGGCGAATTTCTCGTACAAGGCGTCGGCGCTGCCGGGCTCGGCTTCGCCGGGCCGGTACTGGTGCAGGCATTTGGTGAGCAGGTCGAAGGCCACGATGCCTTCCCAGGCGCGCCGCGAGAAGCGGCGGCCCACGATGCCGAGCTCGTGGTAGAGGCGGCGGCCCTGCACGGGCGAGAAGAGGGCGGCCGCTTCGAGCCCGGCGGCGTCGAGCACGCGGCGCTGCAGCACGTTGTAGAGGCCGAAGCGGCAGGGGCCGGAGCCGCCGGGCATGAAGAAGGCGGTGTGGGCCGGGTCGAAGTCCGGGGCCTGCGCGGCCTTCAGCATGTGGGCCGTGGTCACGGCGCAGGGGTAGCACTCCTTGCCGGAGAGGTGGCGGTAGGCCAGGGCCAGGGAGTCGGCGTCGGCGTCGTCCATGACGCGCGCCTCGAGGCCGCAGTGGCGGAAGGCGGCGGCCAGGGCGCGGGAGTGGTCGCACATGGGCGGCACGAGCACGGTGCGGCCCACGGCGCCGCGCCTGCGCGTGATCCAGGAACCGCGCCCGGCGCGGGGCGCATGGCCGCGGACTTCGGAGGCGGTGCGGGCGCCCGGGGAGTGCGCCGTGGGGGCGGAGGCGGCGATGGTGCCGCCGATGCTGTCCAGGAAGGCCTCGAGCCGGGTCACGGCCCCGGCGTCCGCGCTGTGCTCGTCGATCTCCACGTGCAGCCAGGGCTTGGCCTGGGGGGAGTCGCCGTTGCCGGAGGCGTCGGGCCGCATGGCGTCGGCGAAGAAGTGCAGGATGAAGGAGTCCGGGCCGCAGGAGAAGTTGCCGATGTAGACCGGGAAGAGGCGCGGGTCCTTCTTGAGCAGCCGGGCCGCGGCCAGGATGCGCCTGCCCGAGCGCCAGTACATCTCGGGCATGGGGTCGCCGCGTTGTCCGCTCATGCGCGCGTGCTCGGGCGCGTCCGGGTCCAGCGGCAGGAAATCCATGGGGATGGCTGTCTCCTCGAGGCTCGCGAGCTTGGAGGGGATGCCCAGGTTCATGCCCGCGTCGAAGGCGTTGTAGGGCCTGCCCACGAGGACCAGGGCGCGTCCGGTGAGGTTGGCCAGCACGCTGCGCCCCTTGTCCTGGATGCGGCGCGAGAACTCGGCCTGGGCGGCGTGCCCGGCCCTGACGGCGCGAAGGGCCTCGGCCTCGGACACGCCGAGGCTTTCGGCGATCTCCCCGGCCAGGGCCTTGTCGCCCAGGGGGAAGCTGAGCGTGGGGGCCACGATGTCGAGGTCGGCGAAGGAGGCGCGCGCCTGGTAGGGAAAGCTCTGGGTGAGGGGGCAGGCCTGGGCCGCGCCCTCGATCTCGTCGCGCGAGCCGCCGGGCTCGGCCAGGTCCACGAAGCTCGGGATGAAGAGGCGGGCGAGCCCCGCGTCGGCCAAGGCGCGCACGTGGCCCAGGGCGGCCTTGACCGGGAAGCAGGTGTCGGCCAGGGCGGCCTCCACGCCTCCGGCCACCACGCGGCGCGAGGTGGCGGGCGAGAGCACGGGCTCGTAGCCCAGCTCCCAGAGGACGGCGGAGAGGAAGGGCAGCCGCTCGTGCAGGAAGAAGACCATGGGCAGTCCGATCTTCCCGCGCGGGGCCGCGCGGCCGGAGGCGGCGTGGGCCCGGGCGCGCTCCTCGTGGGCGGCGCGCAGGGCGTGGTCGCGGAACTGGAAGAGGTCCTCGCCCTTTCCGGGCTTGCGGCGGATGTCGTACTTCTCGCAGCGCCCGCCGTAGAAGAGCTTTTCCGGGCGGCCCTCCAGGGTCACGCGGTTGATCTCGCAGCGGTTGTCGCACTCGGCGCACTGGAACGACATCAGGCTGTAGGGGATGCGCGCCAGATCCCAGCCCTTGAAGGTCGAGGACTCGGGATTCTTCCTGGCCTGCATGTGGTCGCGCGCGATGAGGGCCATGCCGATGGCGCCGGTGACGTCGTGGTGGGGCGGGACCACGACCGGGCGGCCGAGGCGCTTCTCGAAGGCCGCGACCACGGCCTTGTTGAAGGCGGTGCCGCCCTGGAAGAGGACGTTCTCGCCCACGGCGCGGCCGAGGACCACGCGGCCGAGGTAGTTCTCCACGATGGAGTAGGCGAGCCCGGCCAGCAGGTCGCCGCGCTCCCCGCCTCCGGCCAGGGCCTGCTGCAGGGAGTTCTCCATGAACACGGTGCAGCGTTCGCCCAGGCGCCGGGGCGAGGCGGCGGAAAGGGCCATGTCCGCGAACTCGCCCTTGATGGCGATGCCGAGCTTCTCGGCCTGCTCCTCGAGGAAGGAGCCGGTGCCCGCGGCGCAGGCCTTGTTCATCTCGAAGTCCACGATGGTGCCGTCGCGCAGCGAGATGTACTTGGAGTCCTGGCCGCCGATCTCGAAGATGGTGTCCACGTCCGGCACGAAGGCCGCGGCGCCGCGCGCCTGGGCCGTGATCTCGTTCTTGACGATGTCCGCGCCCACGAAGTCCGCGATCATGTAGCGGCCCGAGCCCGTGGTGCCCACGCCCGCGACGTCCAGGGAGACGCCGCGCGCCGAGAGTTCGTCCGCGATCTCGGCCAGCCCCCGGCGCACGGCCTCGATGGGCTTGGAGGCGGTGCGCAGGTAGCGCTTGGCCACCACGCGGCCGCTTTTGCCGACCACGGCCAGGTTGGTGGAGATGGAGCCGATGTCGATGCCGAGGTAGAGCGGCTCGCCGGGCACGGGGTCCTCCACCGGGTCCTCGGGCCGCACGTGGCGCTCGGTGAAGCGGTCGCCCGGGGTGCGCAGGGGCGTGAGTCCCGCCTGGGGCCGCTCCGCCCGGCCGCGCGAGGCGGTGAGCCCGGCCGCGTCCAGCGGTCTGGCCTCGCCGGTCTCGGCGGCGCGCAGGGCCGCGCCCGCGGCCGGAAAGAGGGTGGCGTTCTCCGGCACCGTGACCGGCAGGCCGAAGACCTCGCGCATGGCCCGGGCCACGCCCGCGTTCAGCGCCACGCCGCCCACGAAGAGCGCGGGCAGGGGCACGGGGCGGCCGCGCACCACGGAGCCCTTGACGTTCCTGGCCACGGCGAAGCAGAGCCCGGCCGCGATGTCGGCGAGCGGCGTGGCGATCTGCTGCAGGTGGATCATGTCCGACTTGGCGAAGACCGAGCAGCGGCTGGCGATGTGCGGCGGGTGCTCGCTCTCGAGCGAGAGCGCGGCGAAGTCCTCGATGGACAGGCCCATGCGCTCGGCCTGCTGGTCGAGGAAGGAGCCCGTGCCCGCGGCGCAGACCGAGTTCAGCGCGAAGTCGGCCACGCGGCCCTGGTCGAGGAGGACGAACTTGGCGTCCTCGCCGCCCATCTCGATGACGCAGGCGGCGTCCGGGGCGAGGGCGGCGCAGGCCCGGCCGAGCGCGGCCAGCTCGTTGACGTAGGGCACGCCCAGGAGGCGCGAGAGGGTCTTGCCCGAGGAGCCGGTGCAGGCCGCGGGCAGGCGCAGCGCCTCGGGATCGAGTCCGGCGAGGATCTCGCGCGCCGTTTCCAGGGGGCGGCCGCCGTGGCGGCGGTAGAGGGAGAGGGAGATGTTGCCGTCGGCGTCGATGACTGCGCATTTCACGCTCACCGAGCCTGCGTCGATACCGAGGAACGTGCTGCCCGCGAACATGCTGCAAGACCCCTGTGCGGTAAGAAATGTCCGGTTCTGGGAACGTTTTAGCCCTGGCGGAGGTTTCGGGCAAGTGGTGCGGCGGATTCTTTTCAGTCCCGTGACGGCCTGCGGTAGACGCGCGCCCTGGCGGCGGCCCGGGCGGCCCGGGCCGCGATGAAGCGCACGAAGCGCCGGGAGGCGGAGAGATCCGGGTTCAGGAGCAGCGACTTCTCGAGCCGGGCGCGGGCCATGGCGGGCTCGCCCTTCTCGTAGAGGGCGCGGCCCATGTTGAAGAGCAGGTGGTCGTCGTCCGGGGCCAGATCCGCCGCGCGCTCGTAGCAGCGCAGCGCCAGGTCGTAGAGCCCGGCCTTGCGCAGCCGGATGCCCAGGGCGTTGAAGAGGTGCTTGTGCTCCGGGTCGAAGGGCGCGGAGAGGTTCAGGATGCGCTCGAACACGGCCCGGGCCTTGGCCTCGTGCCCGGCCTCGAGCAGCATGAGCGCGGCGTCGAAGCTGGCGCGCACGTTCTCCTCGTTGATGCGCTGCGCCGCGGCCAGGTCCACTCCGGCCAGGGGCAGGGCGCGGGGATCGTCGTAGCTGCCGAGCCCCAGGATGTCGTCGGCCTCCTGGCGCTTGTGGGCCACGCTCTCCACGTAGAACTCGGGCTCGGCCTCGAAGCCCGCGAGGAAGGCCGCGCGCTTCACCACGCGGGAGGGGCCCGCGGGCACGAAGTTGCGCGACAGGGGCTGCACCCTGAAGTCGCCGTCCGCGAGCTCGCGCACGGTCCAGTAGACCTTGCGCGCCTCGCCGCCGGACTCGTCCGCTTCGATGCTGGAGAATATGCCCTTGCTGCGGTTCACCGTCTTCGTTCTCCCGGTCTGGTCTGGTCTGGTCCGGTCTGGGCGGGCCGCGGCGGGGCCGTGTCCGCGCGGGGCGCCAAAGGCCGCCGCCACTTCCCATCCTGCACGGTTCATAGCTCCATAGCCGGGCCGAGGCAACCGGCCCGGCCCCGGCGCGTCTCCTCCCTCACCCCTTGAGGCGCGCGAAATTCGGCTCTATACCTGGGGCATGAACCACACGACGAAAGATACGGAACCGGCCGCACCGGGCCTGGCCATCGCGCTTCTGGGCACCGCGCCCGGCGACGGGGATGCGGTTCGCGCCATGCTCTGCGACCTCCTCGTGGAGGCCGTGGAGCACGGCGCCTCGGTGACCTTCATGCATCCGCTCGCGGCCGGAGAGGCCAGACGATTCTGGGACGACACGCTCGCGGCCGCGGCACGGGGCGAACGGCTGGTGCTCGGCGCCTTCGACGGTCCGCTCCTCGTGGGCACGGTGACCCTGCGCCTGGACGTCCCGGAGAACCAGCGGCACCGCGCCGAGGTGGTGAAGCTCCTGACCCGCGTGAGCCACCGCGGCCGGGGGGTGGCCACCTCGCTCATGCGCGCGCTGGAGGAGCACGCCGCGGCGCGCGGCTGCACGCTCCTGGTGCTGGACACCGCGGCCGACGGCGGGGCTTCCCGGCTCTACGAGAAGCTCGGCTACATCCTGCTCGGCGAGATCCCGGACTACGCCCTGACGCCCAGGGGAAACATGACCGCGGCCCGCTTCTACTGGAAGCGCATCGGCCCCGCCGCGGAGGGCGCCCCGGCCTCCTGATCCGCCTCGCCTCTCCGGATTTCCGGCGCCTGGCGCAAAGACCCGCCCGACGCGCGGCCTCGCCTTGAACTCCCCGCCCGCACAGGCTACAAGTGTAGGCTGCAAAACCCCGTTGTACCCCCCAAGCGAGGAGCGCATGAGCAACGCGAACGGGCCGCTCGCACACGACCCCCTGTGGTTCAAGGACGCCATCATCTACGAAGTCCACGTCAAATGCTTCGCCGATTCCGACGGCGACGGCATCGGCGACTTCAAGGGACTGACCTCCCGCCTCGACTACCTGGCCGACCTCGGCATCACGGCCATCTGGCTCCTGCCCTTCTATCCCTCGCCGCTCAAGGACGACGGCTACGACATCGCGGACTTCATGCGCGTGCACCCGGACTACGGCACCCTGGCCGACTTCCGGGCCTTCCTGCGCGCGGCCCACGCGCGCGGCATCCGGGTGATCACCGAGCTGGTCATCAACCACACCTCGGACAACCACGCCTGGTTCCAGCGCGCCCGGCGCGCGCGCCCCGGCTCGCGGCAGCGCGACTACTACGTCTGGAGCGACACGCCCGAGCGCTACAAGGACGCGCGCATCATCTTCAAGGACTTCGAGACCTCGAACTGGTCCTGGGACCCGCTGGCCAAGGCCTACTTCTGGCACCGCTTCTACTCCCACCAGCCGGACCTCAACTACGATTCCCCGGACGTGCGGCGCGAAGTGCGCAAGGTCATGGACTTCTGGTTCGACATGGGCGTGGACGGCATGCGCCTGGACGCCATCCCCTACCTCTTCGAGCGCGAGGGGACCAACTGCGAGAACCTGCCCGAGACCTACGCCTTCCTGAAGGAATTGCGCGCCCACGTGGAGGCGCGCCACAAGGACAAGATGCTCCTGGCCGAGGCCAACCAGTGGCCCGAGGACGCAGTGGCCTACTTCGGCGACGGCGACGCCTGCCACATGGCCTTCCACTTCCCGCTCATGCCGCGCATGTTCATGTCCGTGCAGATGGAGGACCGCTTCCCCATCGTGGACATCCTGGACCAGACCCCGGCCATCCCGGAAAACACCCAGTGGGCGCTGTTTTTGCGCAACCACGACGAGCTGACCCTGGAGATGGTCACGGACGAGGAGCGGGACTACATGTACCGCATGTACGCCCGCGACCCGAGGGCGCGCATCAACCTGGGCATCCGCCGCCGCCTGGCCCCGCTGCTCGAGAACGACCGGCGCAAGATCGAGCTCCTGAACGTGCTGCTCTTCTCCATGCCCGGCTCCGTGGTCCTCTACTACGGCGACGAGCTCGGCATGGGCGACAACTACTACCTCGGCGACCGCGACGGCGTGCGCACGCCCATGCAGTGGTCGGCCGACCGCAACGGCGGCTTCTCGCGCGCCAACCCCCAGCGCCTCTTCCTGCCCGTGATCATCGACCCGGAGTACCACTACGAGGCGGTGAACGTGGAGAACCAGGAGCGCAACCGCTCCTCGCTCCTGTGGTGGATGCGCGGCATGATCGCCATGCGCAAGCGCTACAAGGCCTTCGGCCGCGGCACCATGGACTTCATCCTGCCCAGGAACCCCAAGGTCCTGGCCTACGTGCGCTCCTTCGGCGAGGAGTCCATCCTGGTGGTGGCCAACCTCTCGCGCTACCCCCAGATGGCCGAGCTCGACCTCTCGCCCTTCCTCGGCCGCACGCCGGAGGAGGTCTTCTCGCGCCAGGCCTTCCCGCCCGTGCGCAGCGAGCTCTACTCCCTGACGCTCGGCCCCTACGGCTCCTACATCTTCGTGCTCAGGCCCGAGGAGAGCGCGGCGGAGCCCGTGCGCGTGCCCGAGCTGGCCCTGGCCGCGCCCGTGGGCGGCTTCCTGGACAGCGAGGTGCGCGAGGCCCTGGAGGGCACGGTGCTGCCCGAGTACGTGCGCCGCCGCGGCTGGCTGCACAAGGACCAGAAGCTGCGCTCCATGGAGCTCCTCGAGGTCCTGCCCGTGGGCTCGACGCGCGCCCCGGCCTGGATGCTGCTCTGCCGCGGCATCTCGCCCGGCTATGCGCCCAAGGCCTTCAACCTGGTCATCTTCCTGGCCCAGGGCGAGAGCGCGGACAAGATCATGATGGACAGGCCGCGCGAGGTCTTGTGCTCCTTCACGGGCGGCGAGGGCCACCACGGCGTGGCCGTGCTCTCCGAGGGGCTGCCCGCGGCCGAGCCGTGCAGCGCCCTGCTCGAGCTGGTGGCGCGCAGGCGGCGCATGCAGGGCTGGTCCGGCGAGCTCTCCGTGGACGTGGTCGGCCACTTCGCGCGCAAGGCGCTGGGGCACAAGGACGAATGCCGCACCTCGCACTTCGTCAGCCAGCGCATCAACACCATCGTCTTCTTCGGCAGCGAGTGGTGCCTGAAGATCTTCCGCCAGGCCGAGGAAGGGCCGAACCCGGACGTGGAGATCGCCCGCTACCTGCGGGAGCAGGCGGGCTTCACGGGCACCCCGGCCATCGCGGGCAGCCTGCTCTACCGCCCGCCGGGCGCGGACGATCCGGTGACCGTTGCCGTGCTCAAGGAGTACATTCCGGCCGAGTCGGACGCGGCCCACGTCTGCCGCGGCCTGCTCTCGCGCTTCTTCGAGCGCGTCCTGGCCGAACGGCCGGACGCGGCCAAGGCCCCGCGCCAGCAGGGATCGCCCACCCTGGCGGCGCTCGCGCCCCTGTCCGAGGCGGCTCGGGAGTTCATCCCGGAGTCGGACCTCGAGTTCCTGGCCGCCTGCGGCCGCAAGACGGCCGACCTGCACCTGGCGCTGGCCCGCGATACCGCTGACCCGGCCTTCACCCCCGAGCCCTTCTCGCGCCTCTACCAGCGCTCGGCCCACCAGACCATGCAGAGCGGCATGAAGCGAAGCCTTGCGAACCTCACCCTGGTCATGCCCGGCCTGCCCCCGCACCTGGCCGAGCGCGCGGCCGAGGTCCTGGCCGGGCAGGACGCGCTGCTCTCGGTCTTCCGCAACTTCTCGCGCCACAAGATCAGGTGCCTGAAGACCCGCGTGCACGGCGACCTGCACCTGGAGCACATGCTCTGGACCGGCCGCGACGTGCTTTTCATCGACTTCGAGGGCAAGCCCGAAAAACCCCTGCCTCAGCGCCGCCTCAAGCGCTCGCCCTTCCGCGACCTGGCGGACGTGCAGCGCTCCCTGACCGCCCTGGCCTGGGAGGGACTGCACGCCACGAGCCAGGTGCGGCCCGAGGACCGCGACCGCCTGGCGCCCTGGCGCGACGTCTGGCAGAGCGCGGCCTTCGGCGCGTTCCTCTCGGCTTATCTCGAACGCGCGGGCGACAGCCCCATCGTGCCCGAGACGGCGGAAGACGCCGCGGCCATGCTCGACGCCTTCATCCTCGAGAAGGCCTTCCTGGAGCTCGGCCGGCTCGCGGCCGGCAGCCTGGACAGCGGGCAGAGCGAGGTCCTGCGCCTCCCCCTGCACACCATTCGCCGCCTGCTCGCACGCTAGCGGCAAAGGAGCACACATGCACCGGCAAAGCGGCATCCTGCTTCACCTGACGAGCCTGCCCTCGAGCTACGGCATCGGGGACCTCGGCCCCGGCGCGACGTGGTTCGCGGACTTCCTGGCCGCCTCCGGCCAGGGGCTGTGGCAGATACTGCCCATCGGCCCCACCTCTCCGGCCATCGGCAACTCGCCCTACTCCTCCTTCTCCTCCTTCGCCGCCAACCCGCTGCTCATAAGCCCGGACCTCCTGGTCCAGGACGGCTGGCTCGAGCACACGGACCTGGGCGAGCCGCCCACGGGCGCGCGCGGGCACTGCGCCTATCCCGAGGCCGAGGCCTACAAGCTGGGGCTTTTGCGCACGGCCTTCGAGCGCGGCCGCGAGCGGCTCGAGGGCGAGCTGCTCTTCGCCCAGTTCCTGGAGGAGCACGCCTCCTGGCTCGGCGACTACGCCCTGTTCGCGGCCATCAAGGAGGAGCAGGGCGGCCGCATGTGGACCGAGTGGCCCGCGGAGCTGCGCGACCGCCTGCCCGGCGCCCTGGAGGACGCGCGCAGGCGGCTTTACGAGCGCATCCAGTACGTGCGCTTCGAGCAGTTCCTCTTCTTCTCGCAGTGGCGGGCCTTCCGGAAGATGCTGCGCGAGCGGCGCATCCAGCTCGTGGGCGACGCGCCCATCTACGTGACCTTCGACTCGGCCGACGTCTGGGCCAACCCCGAGTTCTTCAAGCTCGACCAGGAGAAGCAGCCCGTCTTCGTGGCCGGAGTGCCGCCGGACTACTTCTCCGAGACCGGCCAGCTCTGGGGCAATCCGGTCTACGACTGGGACCGCCTGAAGGAGAGCGACTTCGCCTGGTGGACCCGGCGCGTGGGCCACAACCTCTCGCTCTACGACTACGTGCGCATCGACCACTTCCGGGGCTTCGCGGGCTACTGGGAGATTCCGGCCGGGGAGAAGACCGCGATCAACGGCCGCTGGGTGGACGCGCCGGGCATGGAGTTCTTCGGCGCCCTGGAGGCGGCCTTCCCGAGCCTGCCCATCATCGCCGAGGACCTGGGCGTGATAACCCCGGACGTGCGCGAGCTGCGCGACACCTTCGGCCTGCCGGGCATGAAGATCGTGCAGTTCTGCTTCGGCCCCGGCATAGGCGCCAACCTGGACGCCCCGCACAACCACGTGCGCACCTGCGTGGCCTACACCGGCACCCACGACAACAACACCACGCGCGGCTGGTATCTGGACGAGGCCTCGGACATGGACCGACAGCGGCTCTTCGCCTACGTGGGCCACGGCTTTTCCGACCACGAGGCCCCCTGGGAGCTCATCCGGCTGGTCTGGCGGAGTCCGGCGGCCTTCGCCCTGTGCCCCATGCAGGACCTCCTCGCCCTCGGCGCCGAGGCGCGCATGAACACCCCCTCCAAGCCCCAGGGCAACTGGGAGTGGAGGCTTTCCTGGGACCAGGTGAACGACGACCTGTGCAGGCGGCTGCGCGAGATGACCGAACTCTTCGGCCGCTGCAAGGCCCCCTGCGGAGGGTAGCCGGTCCGGCGAAACAGGCCGTTTCGGCAACCTTTTTCCCGCTCCGTGCGGAGAGCCGGATTGCGGCGGAATCTCCGGCTTTCCGTCTTTTTCCCGACCCCAGGTTCTGCAGCGCCCGCCCCAAACGGCGGTCTTGCGGGCATGGCGGCGCGCCGTCGTCCTGCTTTGGCGGAGACTGCAACCTTTTTATTTCTCTCCTGAAATCGGCCGCAGACATCGTGCCCCGACGGACTGCGGCGGTGTTTCGCATCCTGCCCGTCCCCGCCCCGCGATCGAACAACGGCGCGGGTCGCGGGATTTCATTTTTTTTGTGGACAGACGGCGGCGCTATTCTACAATTCACGCGCTCTCATCCCCAGGGGGCTGAGATGCGACACGCAACCCCAAGGAGAATCCTATCATGAGCGAACGCAAGTCCGTGTTTGCCCGCTTCATCGCCGCTGCCGCCGCCGCCCTTCTGCTCGCCGCCTCGGTGCCCGTCTTTGCCCAGCAGGACGCCACCGAGTCCACGACCATGGAGAGCCCGGCCCAGCCCGCCAAGAAGGCCCAGAAGAAGGCCCCCAAGGCTCACAAGAAGTCCGAGACCAAGGCCCACAAGAAGGCCCCCAAGAAGACCAAGAAAGCCAAGAAGGACGCGGCCGCCGCTCCCCAGCAGTAGGCGTGTTCCATAGCCTGCCGGTCTGTCCGGCGGGAAATGAAGAAGGCGGCCGCGCATGCGTGGCCGCCTTTTCTTTTTGTCAGGGGAAAACGGGGAGGCGGGAAGCGGGCTAGAGCTTGACCTGGCTGCCCAGTTCCACGATGCGGTCCGGCGGCAGGCCGTAGAAGGCCGTGGCCGAGCGGGCGATGCCGGACATGAAGGCGAAGAGGCGCTCGCGCCAGCCGGACATGCCCGAGCCGCCGCTGGCCACCAGGGACTCGCGGCCCAGGAAGAAGGTCGTGTCGTGGATGTCGAACTCCCAGCCGTCCAGGACGAGGTCGTGCAGGGCGCGGGGGACGTTGGGCGACTGCATGAAGCCGTAGCGCAGCGTCACGCGCGTGATGCCGCCGGACAGGGGCTCGATGAGCTTGCGCTCGCTCCTGGGCACCACGGGCCGGTCCTCCGTGACCACCGTGAGGATGGCCACGCGCTCGTGCAGCACGCGGTTGTGCTTGAGGTTGTGCAGCAGCGCCGGGGGCACGATCTGCGGGTTGCCAGCCATGAACACGGCCGTGCCCGGCACGCGGGCCGGGGGCTCGTGGGCCAGCAGGGTGGGCAGCTTGTCCAGGGGCACGGCGCCCGCCACCATGCGGCGCGCCAGCACGTGGCGGCCGTCCTTCCAGGTGGCCATGAGGGCGAAGAACATGCCCGCCACGAGCAGCGGGAACCAGCCGCCGTGCACGATCTTCAGCGCGTTGGCGCCGAGGAACGCGATGTCCGCCACCAGGAAGCCCAGGCACGGCAGGGCCGCGGCCAGGCGGCTCCAGTGCCAGCGCCGCCGCGCCACGGTGTAGAAGAGCGCCGTGGTGATGACCATGGTCGTGGTCACGGCGATGCCGTAGGCCGCGGCCAGCGCGCCCGACGACTCGAAGCCGATGACCAGCCCCACGCAGCAGATCATGAGCAGCCAATTCACGGCCGGGACGTAGATCTGCCCGCGCTCCGTGGCCGAGGTGTGCTCGATGGCCAGGCGCGGGCTGTAGCCGAGCTGCACCGCCTGCATGGTCAGGGAGAAGGCGCCCGAGATGACCGCCTGCGAGGCGATGACCGTGGCCGCCGTGGCCAGCAGCAGAAGCGGGGTCAGGGCCCAGGTCGGGGCCATGAGGTAGAAGGGGTTGGTCACCGCGTCGGGACGCTCCAGAAGCAGCGCGCCCTGGCCGAAGTAGTTGAGCACGAGACCGGGCAGGACCACGGTGAACCAGGCCAGGCGGATGGGCACGCGGCCGAAATGGCCCATGTCCGCGTACAGCGCCTCGCCGCCCGTGACCACCAGGAAGACCGCGCCCAGGACCACGAAGCCCGGCAGCCCGTTGTGCATGAAGAAGGCTGCCGCGTAGGCCGGATCCAGCGCCCACAGCACCTCGGGCCGCTTGACGATCCAGGACACGCCCATGACCGCCAGCACCGCGAACCACACGAGCGTCACCGGGCCGAAGACCCGGCCCACGCCGGCGGTGCCGTGGCGCTGCACCATGAACAGCCCGATGAGGATGGCCACGGTCAAGGGAATGATGAAGTGCTGCACCGAGGGCGCCGCCACCTGCAGGCCTTCCACGGCCGAAAGCACCGAGATGGCCGGGGTGATCATGCCGTCGCCGTAGAGCAGGGCCGCGCCGAACAGGCCGAGCGGGATCAGCAGCCTGCCGACGCCGCGCTCGCTGCCGCCGTGCGTGGCCAGGGCCATGAGCGCCAGGATGCCGCCCTCGCCCTGGTTGTCCGCCTGCAGGATGAACAGCAGGTACTTGCAGGAGATGATCAGGATGAGCGCCCAGAAGATCAGGGAAAGCACGCCGAGCACGTTGGCGTGCGTGGTGGCCAGGCCCATCTCGCCGAGAAAGCACTCGCGGAGCGCGTAGAGGGGGCTCGTGCCGATGTCGCCGTAGACCACGCCGAGCGCGGTCAGCGTCAGGGGGAGAAGCGGGGTCTTGCCCGCGTGCGTCTGATTTTCCATGCTACCGTGAATCTGTTGCGGGACGCTGAACGCCCGCGGAAGTTTCCGACACCTACACTGCTCGGCGCCCCTGTGCAATCCTTGCCGCAGGGGCGTAAAATTGATTGCAATATCACAACCCCGCGGCATGGTCGACCGAAGGCGTTGGACAGTCACGAACTTTTGTGCAACCTTGAAGCGTCGGTTTCCTTTCGAAAACTCCCGGAGCCTTCCCGGAGGGCATTCAAATAATGAAAATACTGCGCGCGCCGCGCATGGACCGCTGCATCGGGTGCCACTCGTGCTCCTTGGCCTGTGCGCGCCAGGTGCACAAGAAATTCTCCTGGCACATGGCCGGCATCCGCATCAAGTCCAGCGGCGGCATAACCACCGGCTACGAGGCCCAGCTCTGCCTCGGCTGCGAGCCCGCGCCCTGCGCCGTGGCCTGCCCCACCGGCGCCTACTCCCAGCGCAAGGGAGGAGGCGTGCTGGTCAAGATGAAGCTCTGCATCCGCTGCGGCCGCTGCGCCGAGGCCTGCCCCGTGGACGCCATCTTCCTGGACGACTCGAGCACCCCCTACGTCTGCATCCACTGCGGCCAGTGCGTGCCCTTCTGCCCGCACGACTGCCTCGAGCTGCGCGAAAAGCCCGAACACGTCTGCGTGGGAGGGACCTGCGATGTCTGACAATCCCTTCCGCGTCTGCATCGTCCACCTCGACGAGGCCAAGGCCGAGATCGTCTCCTTCGGTGAGAAGAACGCCCTCATGGGCGGCAGCGGCTTGGCCGCCGCCCTCTTCGAGAAGTACGGGCTGCCGAGCGAGCCCTGGTCCCACCCGGACCAGCCGCTCATCTTCGCCATCGGCTGCCTCTCCGGCTACTTCCCCCTCATGAGCAAGGTCGTGGCGGGCTTCAAGTCGCCCTACCACGACCAGTACGCCGAATCCCACGCCGGGGGACGGCTCGGCCTGTGCATGCGCTTCTCCGGCTACGACGCCGTCGTCCTCACCGGCCGCGCCAAGACCCCCTGCGCCGTGCACGTGGGCAGCCGCAGCGTGGAGGTCCAGGACGCCAACTACCTCTGGGGCGCCAACGCCTTCACCACCGGCCGCATCATCCGCCGCGCCTTTCCCGGCTCCTCCGGACACCGCAGCATCCTGCGCATCGGCCCGGCCGGAGAAACCCTCTCGGCCTACGCCTGCATCAACGTGGACACCTTCCGCCACTTCGGCCGCCTGGGCTCCGGCTCGGTCATGGGCGTGAAGAACGTCAAGGCCATGGTCGTCACCGGCGACGCGGACTTCGACCTGCCCGGCGACCCCAAGGCCTACACGGCCCTGTTCAAGAAGGTGCACCAGGAGATGACCGCCACGGAGATGATGAGCAAGTACCACAACCTCGGCACGCCCGGGAACGTCATCCCCCTGAACGAGCTCTCCTCCCTGCCCATCCGCAATCTCCAACAAACACGCGATCCAGACGCAGTGGGCATTTCCGGGGAGAAGTTTGCGGAAGACCTGCTGATCCGCAACGCCGCCTGCGCGGGCTGCCCCGTGGGCTGCATCCACGTCGGCATGCTGCGCGAACAGTTCCAGGCCGAACACCGCTTCCAGATCCGGCAGGTCTCCTACGACCACGAACTCATCTTCTCCGTGGGCGCCATGCTCGGCGTCATGAACGCCTCCCACGCCCTGGCCCTCATGGACGAGGTCGAAAAGCAGGGGCTCGACGTCATGAGCGCGGGCGTGGCCCTGGCCTGGGCCACCGAGGCCCAGCAGAAAGGCGTCGTTTCCCGCGAACAGACCGGCGCCGACCTCGCCTTCGGCAACGTCGAGGGCTACAAGCACGCCATCTGGTCCCTGGGCCACGCCGACAACGAGTTCTACCGCGACCTCGCCCAGGGGGCCATGACCGCCGCGAGAAAATACGGCGGCGAGGACTTCGCCTGCGTGCTCGGACAGGAAATGGCCGGATACGCCACCGGAGAGACCTTCTTCGCCTCCCAGTCCCTCTCCTTCCGCCACTCCCACCTGGATACCGGGGCCTACGGCTACGACCAGAAAAAGCACGACAAGGACGTGGACAAGGCCGTCAAATACCTCGTGGACGACGAACGCGAACGCGTCCTCCTCACCTGCATGGTCTCCTGCCTCTTCGCCCGCGGCGTGTACAAGAAGGAACTGCTCGCCGAATGCCTCTCCGCCGTCGGCCTGCCCGACCTGGCCGCGAACATGGACGCCCCGGCCGAGGCCATGCAGCGCCTGCGCTGGCGCATGCGCCTCGCCACCGGCTACGATCCCGCCAAGACCCGCGTGCCCAAACGCTTCATGCAGATCGAGACCTGGGCCGGAAAAATGGACCAGGACTACCTCGACTCCCTGCGCTCCGCCTACACCGACGCCATCCGCGAACTCGGCGCAAAGCCCGAGCCGACTGCCGAGGCATAGCGAGAGCTGCTGCCTCCGGCGGCCAGAGGGGGGCTGCGCGCCCCCCTCTGGACTCCCCTGCGCCAGGCTGAGCCTGGACCCCTTTCGCGACGAGACGCGGGATGAATAGGCAGACGCCGCCTGGGCGTGTCCGGCCGCAAAAAGGAATCGGGCGGTATTTCGTCTTCGCGCCAAGGCGCGCGAAGACGAAATACCGCCCGAAGTTGCCGTCGGGGAGTGACCTCCCCCAACCCCTCCGTCTTTACACGAAAAATCTCCCCTCGACCTCTCCCCTCTCCTTTGCCGGAAGGCTTCAGGCGCGCTCGCTGTTCTCGCCGCAGGCAAAGGAGATGGTGGCGGGCCGGATTTTTCGCTGTCCGGCGAAAAAAACGGCCCGGTCTTCCGACCGAGCCGACGCTCACCACAGGCCCTCCTCCGACCGAGCCCCCACGCCCAGGCCGCCCGTGTCCGTTCTCCGGGCGTGCCGCGCGCGAAGCGGGTCCAGGCTCAGCC